>JADFXZ010000019.1 GCA_015233265.1 Nitrospirota bacterium | reverse complement strand
GGAATGACAGATTTCCCGTATTTGAATGCTATGTTTTGCATTACATGACTGTGATATGACAACAACATACATATAGTGCGTTCGCCCTGAGAGACGGCATCAATCATGAAATGTGCTGGCGCTTACGCCTTGTTGTAATAAACCGTCTTTTTCTGTCTGCCGAATTCCCTTGCCTCTTCTACGGATTCGACAAAGACATCAATAATCTTGCCCTTAACGCGGCTACCTGTGTCCTCGGCTACTCGCCATCCAATCCCCTCGATATAGACGAGAGAGCCGATGGGTATAACACTGGGGTCAACCGCCACAGTTCTTAATCTATTTGGAGAGGTACCAGACTTTGTAATGCCGAATTTTGCCCACTTGCCGCAGCTCTTACACGATGGCTCATACGCCGTAATCTCAAATTCGTCCTTTTGCAGTTCTGACATAAATTTCTCTTTTTCTGATAGAAACTTATCTTCTAAGATTGCGATTTGTCGAATCAACTGATTGTTTTGAGCCTTTAGATCATCAGTCAACCCAATGTAGTAAGTACCAGCCAAGTACGCAAGGGCCGCAACTAAAAGAGGCAGTATATAGCAGTTACTCCTTCCCGGCATCCATCTTCTGAGCATTCATTACCCCCATGACAATCAAACGGCACAACAATTGCGCCTCGACACTTAACACAGTTTATCCAACCCGAAACTCCACCCGCGATAAAGCTACATAGAGCAACACATAACGTGCAATACTCTAACCTTGTTTCCTCAATTAGTGCAACAATCATGCCTGAACATGACCGCGGTATTAAATGCGTTGTTACTTTAGGCGTTTCTGGCAGCAGCTTTCAAGGATTAGTTTAGGATTTGGCGATATGCTGTTGTGTCGATTACGCAACACATGTGTGCTATAAATGCAACGGCTACAGCTGTTATAATGCCCGTGCCCTTGACATCCGAGTGCATCTTTGCTCATAATCTATGGACTGGAGGGATGTAAACACATGGCATTCGACTTTGAAAATCTGCTTGAAGAATCGGTTAAGATACACGGGCATCTGTGTGCCGGACAGGTACTAGGCGTTAGGATGTCTATTTTAGGGCTTACTTCGGTGGGAATCTCTGACCCCAAGGGCAGTGATAAAAAGAATATTCTCGTATATGTCGAGATAGACCGCTGTGCTACGGACGCAATTGCGTCTGTCACGGGCTGTTCTCTTGGCCGCAGGTCAATGAAGTTCATGGACTACGGCATAATGGCTGCTACTTTCCTAAATTTGAAAACGGCAACGGCTGTGCGGCTTGTTGCACGTGAGGACGCGCGCAACAAGGCAAAACACTATTTCCCCGATATATCAAACCCATACGAGGCACAGCTGATGGCCTACAGACAGATGGTCGATGAGGAGTTGTTTTATAAGATTCCGGTTACGCTGCATGTCCCGCCGCAGGACATGCCGGGACGACCTATAAAGCGAGTTGTGTGCGCCGGGTGCGGCGATTACGTCCAGGACATAAGGCATATCAGCAGAGACGGTATAGACTTGTGCAAGCCATGTGCCTTTGGAGGGTATTATACTAAGCGGCAATCATTTGAGCAATAATCAATCAGCTTACAAGAAGCATCCTGAGCTTGTCGAAGGATGTCTGATTTATAAGGATATGAGAAATAAAGGAGCATCCTTCGACAGGCTCAGGATGATTCACATATTTTTACTTCTATGAGCGCATTTGGTATTATTTGAAATAACGGTCAGAAACTCCACGAATATGCCTGGATTCGAATAGAAACAACAGTGAGAGGTTAAAAGGTATCGCCTTCGAAAATCGAGGTTTTTGAATCGATGACATATGCTGTTGAGGTATTTTTCTGTGTTGAGAGTATCTTTATCTTTCCAACAGGTGATACAGGCCTTGTCGTTGACATAACTACAAACATATCGCCGGACTTCAGACCGTCGTCAGTGCCCTTGTCCACATATATGATCTGGTACTGGGCACCGAGCAAATGCATAGGGATGACTTTGATGATAATCCCGCCTATGCTGGGCTTGAGCGTTTCACTGTCATCGGGACGCTGGAACGCGTAAGCGGGTATTATTGGCTGCTTATAACCTATCTCTCTGACAGATTCAGTGATGAGCGCCTTTTTATAGCCCGACTCCTGGCCAATTAACCGCAGCTGCCCAATAATTGAAATTAACTTTCCCATGTTTTTGCCGGTCTTTGGGTGTTTAACCTTATCGCCTATCTCGATGATGAAATAATCGGTATATTGGTCAGCATAGTCCTGATTGATATCGATATAGACGTAGTCGTTCTTGCCGAAGAGAAAGCGCTCCGATGACGGGGCAGGGGCTGCGACGATTTTTCCATAGATCTGAACGTCATCAGCAATGAAACCACCGGCAGTGATCAGGTATTTCTCCAAGGAGCTGCGGCTGCTGCGCTTTACCACGACAGCTTCCTGCCTTTTTTCGGGCGCGGTCTCAGGCGCGGCGGCACCAGGCTGTGTGGCAGTAACCTCCGCGGCAAACGCAAACTGCCCACTATGCACTGACAGCAACAACGCCAGCGCCAGAGAGCAAAACGGCAGTTTATGATTTACCAACTGTCTCTCACTTAGTGTTTATTTGTTGTTTACCGCTTCTTTAAATGCCATACCCGGGACAAACTTTGGAACGTTGGCTTCTGGTATGCTGATTACGTCGCCGGTTCTGGGATTACGACCATCTCTTGCCTTTCTTTTCGAAACGGAAAACGTGCCAAAACCCACGAGCGTCAGTTTCTGCCCATGCTTGAGCGAGTCTATAATGGCAGCAATAGCCGCGTCAAGCGCCCTGCCGGCATCAGCTTTCGATAAGTTTGCATCCTTAGCCATTTTCTCTATCAGTTCTACTTTACTCATATAAGCCTACCTCCAAAAGTTAATCCTATTCAAAAACCTAATAAATTTAGGTCTACAATGCCAAAAGTCCACTCCGCCGCGGCGGCCCCTTATAGCCCCAGTGCCCTTTTGCATCACCCCAGCTGCTCCATATCAACTAAGCCGAACTGGCACTTTCAATCGCGAATAGTTTGTCTGAGGGGAATCATACTATGAAATAATAATAAAATGCAAGATCTTTTTTGTCCTAAGTCTGGGGCTACCGCCGCAAAACGGCTAAAATCAACCAAAGCAGTCCTTGGCCGGAAATCACAGTTGAGCTTTTCTTTCAGATAGTCTTTAAGGACAAATATTTCTATATTATGAGCTTCAGTATTTGTTACAAGCATATATTTACTATAGCATTGTTCAGCATTCTTAGCTTTCGGCGTTATTTTTAGAGTTCGTTCCTCACCAGATAAGTCATGGACAGTATCATCGTTTGCCAAATTAGTATCCCAACATATTATTGCCGATAGCTTTTTAAATGAATGATTAAACGACCGCTGTAACATGAATTTCATTTCGACAAATTTCAGCGCAGCCCGGCTAAGCTCAAGGTCATAATTATCTGTAACCAGCAAATCGTATCCAACACTTGTATCATAATCAACTATCTTAAAATCAAATAGATCGGGACGTTTTGTTATCAGCTGCAAAAAGAGGCTAAAAACACCGCTTTCCTGTCTTGGCTCAAATAACTCAAGATCACAACATTCAGCGGTTCTCTTCTTAAGGGTAAGCTTTCTCCTCCTGTCAAAGTCCTGTTCTTCCTGTATAGTGCTCATATTCTCTTTTTGCCGTTGCAACTCATCCTTGTATTTTTTAAAATCTTTGTGCGTCATTATCTCATCATGGAATAGATTCTTAACAGTTGTTTTAACAGCCTGCATTATCTCGGGAGGCGTATTACTTAAATCACTCCTATTTGCAGTCAGCCGAAATTCCTGGCAATTTACAAAGGCATGATATTTTGTCCATTCATTTCTTTCAGATATCCAATCATTACGCCGGTCTATGGCAAAATAATCTTTACACAGCCACAGTCCATACCGATGTCCGACATTATATTCCCCCTGCCCGGTTTTCTTTTTCTCATAAATCATTTTATTATAGGCCCTCTTTGCCTTGTCGCCTTCAATATAAAAGATAAAATCAATATGTATAGATGGGTAACCTATCAATGCTATGTTAGTGAAAGGCCATCTCGCAACAAACCACTCAAGATGTTCTACTTTATCTATCTGCTTGAGTTCATTAAGTATATTATTTACTTTTGCAAATCGATGGCCAAACGCCAATGGCTCAGGCTCATGTCCAGTCCAGCCTAAACCAGAAAGATACAGTGTGACATTCTTGAATTTCTCAATCCCAAACTCCTTCTCAACAGAGCCAAATTTAGTAAACCAATAAATATAATCTTTCAATTCTACATGAGCAAACATCTCTGGCCTGTTATTATTATATCCCTTTATAGTTATAGTTGTTCCATTATTCGCAGAAAGACCCGGCGTTACCTGATATGATACACAGGGCAGTTTCCCGGCACGAAGAGATTTTATTGGATCATTCATCTGTGCTGTGATGGCTGTTCCATCAGAAATCGTATTTACTTCAATACATCTGCCGTTAAAAAATATCTTTGCTCCATGTCCCTTTTCTCCGATGGAAGAGCCGATTTTATAACCATGTTCATCTTTGTCTGGCCTTGTCGAAAACCCCAGACCGAAAAAGTCCTTTAAAGTCTCTTCGTTCATACCATGTCCATTGTCTTTAATTGTAATGGTCAGCTCATTCTCACCAGATGTTTTATCGATAACCACTGTTATTGATATTGAGTCGGCATTGGCATCAAAGGCATTGCTGATAGCTTCTCTGATAATCTCTTTAGGGTCGGTGAAATCATTTGATATTTCCAGGAATTCTGATACCGGATTCACTTTAGGCTCAAACTGACTCATTAAATGCTGTCTCCTGTTGGAATTTAGGCAAGAGGGCGCCGTTTTACTTCACAAAAACGCCCTCAGCCCGGGTTTTGTTACCACGTAATGATTCTATCGCTTGCAACAACCTCGTCGATAATTTTGTCGTAGTTCTTGTCCGATGCCATGTCTATGACCGTCACATCGGCCAGTGTCTTCTGAGTCTCTATGATGGTAGCAGCGGTGCTGTCAGTACCCTTCTTCAATATGAATAAGACTTTTGCCACTTTTTACCTCCTTTTGATTTCCCTAATAGGCAAGTATGTTGTCGTAGTCGAGGAGTCTTTTAGCGATGTCCTCAGTGCTACAATAGTCAATCCCCTCGTAATCCTTTACGTTTGTGCATAGCGCTAACTCCATCTCCTTTATCATGTCGAGGTTCATGTCGTTCTCCTCGCCAGGCTCTATCTTTTTGTCCAGAATGAATACATCTATGATGTCGTCCATGACGGTTATGCCCACGCTCATCCTTAGGGCCTCACCCTGTCTGTCCCTTACCAGCACTGCTATCTTCTTAGGCATATATAGTCCTCCTTCCTGTGTTATATTAATATTACCTTGTCGGCATCCTGATTCATAACGGAGTTCTGGTACTGGGAGCCAGCGGCACAGCCCTTTGGAATCATTGTCTCGGAAATGTCCCTGAGTTTTGCACTGTGGTCACAGAGGCTCATCGTCACACCTTTCAGAGTCATCAAATCCACTATGTCCTTGTCCTGAGAATGCCTCGTGCCGTCGTCCATCATAAAAAGTATCACGTCCAGACCTTTTTTGACAGCCGCCTTTGTCAGTCCGATTATGTCGTCCTTATAACCGTCTCTTGTTATCAGCAACCCTATTGTCATTGTTCTAACCCTCCTTTGCTTTTTTAGTAATGAAATTCCTTTTTATATATTACAATATCTTTATCATTTGCACTACCCAACGGCTCTTTCAGCGCCGGGTACTTATCTATTGCCTGCTTAGGAAACAGCCGGTATATTACTTCCACAGTGATAGTTTTGAGGCCATCATTTGGGATCTCATAAGAAAACGAGCGCGTTTCGCCGTTTATCAGCCTTGTGTCGAAGGCGACTTCTTTGGCCTTCCACGCCGGTACGCCGACCTCGTCTCCCCCTTTGAATGCCTTCATAAATACGGCGTTTTTGTCCTCCATCGGATTTTTCTGATAATTTCTGAATATGGCCTTCTTTTTGGAGTCATACGCCGCCACCTTTAAATACGCCATGCGCATCGGCATTGTCGAGGGAAAGCTGTGAGCCGTTTTGTTTGTAATCTCTATGTTGAGGGTCTTTCCCACCGTGCCTGTCTCGCTGAGCGTTGCCTTAACCTCTATCGCCTTATTGAGCATCTCCATATTATGACCGCCGCCCATTTCGTGTGAGAAATGGTCATCCTTGTCAGATTCAATCGATGGCGGCCCTTCCTTTTTTGCCATGTGGCAGCTTTGGCAGTTGCCCTGTCCCTCTTCCTTCATAGAGCATATCGCTATGCCGTCCTGATTCGTCATGTGGCTGTGGCAGCCCATACACATTTGGCCGCCTGCATATAGCTCGTTGCCCCCAACGGCGTGAGGTGCTTTCCCACTCGGGTTCGACGAGACATATTCTCCATCTTTATTAATACTAAACATGTTTCTGTCTTTACCCTCGACGATAGTCTGCACCCTGTGGCAAAACGCGCATCCAACTCCCTCTTCCTCTCTCCAGCGATTCGTATCCGGGTTTTCTGTACCTTGCATCAGCTCTTTCAAGTTTTCCGGCATCGGCATGTGGCATGAGGCGCAGTGATAGCCGCCCTCTTTCCCCGCCTTTTTCATATCGTCAAGAAACGCCTCATACATGGCCTTGTGTGCAGGGTCTTTGTGCAGGGATGACTTTGAGTGCATCGAGCTGTCCCACTCCTTATAAATGGCCGGATGGCACGCCGAACACCGCTTTGACTTCTCATAAGAGGCCGCCCCTTCAGGGACATCATGAGCCGCGGCCTTACTCTGGGCAAAGGCAGGGGCAACGGCAATTGACACCGCCACAAACACCGCTGCCAGCACTATGAGATTGTTCACTTTAGCTCTGCCTGCCATATCTGGTTAAATATTCCCATCCTTGAGCTTTTCGGCTATTATGTCATAAACATGCTCAAAAGGTAAATCACTCAGGCACCGCATGGTAGAACATTTTTTTTTGAGACACGCGCTACACTCAATTTCACGGCGTATGACCGTGTGTCCGCTGCCATATGGGCCTGTCCTTTTGGGGTCAGTTGGGCCAAAGACGGCAAACACCGGGACAGCCGAGGCCGCCGCTATGTGCATCGGGCCAGTGTCGTTAGTAACCATAAAGCGCGCATCCCTGATTAATGACGCAAGGCCCTTTAGTGTCGTTTTACCTGCCGCGCTGATAGCCCATCCATCGGAATGTTCCACGACCTCCTCACAGAGCCTATCGTCTGAGCGCCCCCCAACGGCCACTGTTGCAATGGAGAGCCTTGCGGCAAGACGCCCGAAGTTTCTGGCTGCCCAGCGCTTTGTGGTCCAGGCCGCCCCCGGAGCCATCACAATATATTGCCCGGGCCTCAGGCCGGCAGCCCACGCCTCCCGTATTGGTTCATAGAGCATGGGACACTCTGCCGCCCCGGCAGACGCCCCAACAAACCCCGCAATCTTCATATACCTATCAACTGCGTGCACATTACTACCCCCCGCAACCAGATGGGTGTAACACAAGGGGCTGCCCTCTCTGGCCTCCTTAAACCCTATACGTGTTTTGCACCGGGTCATTGCCGTTATCAGGCCGCTTCTTAAAAGCCCCTGAAGGTCTATGACAAGGTCATAGCGCTGCCCCCTCAGTTCGTGGGCAAGCGCCGCTATCTCCCTAATCGTAGTGACAAGCGCCGAAGGGCGCTTCCACCTATCTTTATTTATTATCCACAGCCTTTCTATCATCGGATGCCCTTGCAGCAGTCCTTCAAGCCCAGCGGCGATGACCCAGTGTATGGCGGCAGCGGGATATGTCTTATGAAGCGCTGCAAGCACGGGCAGACTATGTACCACGTCTCCAAGTGAGCTTGGCTTGACAATAAGAATTTTCTTATAAGACTCCATCGCCGTAGTATAGCAAATTCCTGCCGCCGCAGGGATGGCTTATCCTGATAAAGTGCTGAAATGTGTCACTTGTGACAGAATTTGTCAGTTTGAGTTATAGATTATCGTGACAGTGGGCAATATTTGTGTGAATTGTTGTGGCACGAGATTTGCTTCAACCATAGTGTCACAGCGAGTTTGACTTTTTGCCGTTCGGTAGTTAAACTTAAGCGGGTGTCAGGACATAGGCGATTTTTAATCGCTGATTAGACGCTGAAATATAACGTAGGGAGGTACTACCAATGTACAAGACAATTTCAGGTATGAAGGCAAGAGACGAAAGAGGTTTTACACTGATCGAGCTTCTGATTGTTATCGCGATTATCGGCATATTGACTGCTATCGCGGTACCGGCGTTTCTGGGACAGAGAGAAAAGGCAAAGGTCAGGGCAACTGAGTCAGGCGCTAAGGGCGCAGTAGCAGATTTACAGGGCTATCTTGACGCATACATAGCTGGAGACCCATACATCATCATCTCTGACGCAACAGGCACACAGAGCTGCTACGAATCCAACGGCGCAACGGCAACAGGAGCTTCTTGCTTGTCGATCTTCAACCAGGCCAGCGCTGGCACGTATACCGCGTACCCAGGTGGTATTACAACAATTGTAGCCCACTTTATCTCTCACCACACGTTCAAGGGTGACAAGAGCGCGTTTAACGGTCTTCCAATGTTCGTAACGACGGCCCCGACAGATGGGCAGGTTCTTTTAAGCGCAAACGGCAGCCGTGCAATCAATCTTTTGGCCTATGCCTCAAACTCTACCTCACCAATGCTCAGCCAGTTAGTTACATCACGGTAATTGCTAATACACAGCGCGGGATGGAGGGGAATTTCCCCTCCATTCTGAAAGCTGTCTAAGCGAATAAATAATATTGATTTGTGAAAAGAAAATAATTTGATTAAGAGAGGCGAAAGGCAGAGGCATTTATAATCGTTTTGAGAAGGATAGTGTTCATAAGGAGAGAAGGCGATGCTGATACGCAAGGAAGATACGAGGGGTTTTACACTGATTGAGTTGCTGATAGTTATTGCAATAATCGGCATATTGACTGCCATTGCCGTACCAGCCTTTATGGGACAGAGAGAAAAGTCAAAGGTCAGGGCAACTGAGGCAAGCGCCAAAAGTGCTGGCAGCGACCTGCAAGGGTTTCTCGATGCCTACACCTCTGGTGAACCCTATGTCATGCTTATTGACTCAGCAGGCACACAAGGATGCGTCGAGGCCAACAATGCAATCGGATTAGATAAGACCTGTATATCTGCTTTTGGTCAGGCCAGCACGGCCACATATGCCACATATCCTGGCGGCTTAACTACGATTGTATCCCATTTTATATCACACCACACGTTTAAGGGAGACAAGAGCGCCTTTAACGGTCTGCCGCTGTATGTGACGACCTCTGCAACTGACGGCCAGGTACTTTTAAGCCCGTCTGGCAGCAGCACCGTTTTTTTACTTGCTTACGCCTCAAACTCTACATCGCCAATATTAAGCCTGCTTGTTAGCGTCAGATAGTTAAAATATTTATAGAGGTTATGTCTCAGACAATGCAGTCAATAGATAATAAAGGATTTACATTAATTGAACTGATGGTTGTTATTGCGGTAGTCAGTCTACTGACCTCGATTGCCGTGCCGATGTTTCTGGGGCAGAGGGATAAGGCAAAGGTCAGCGCCACACTGTCTGGCGCAAGCAGTGGGGCAACCGATTTACAGTATTATCTCGATAGTTACATTGCCGGCGACCCCTATGTGATTCTCACCGATGCCACAGGTACGCAAGGTTGTTTCGAGTCCAATAACAGCAGTGCAACCGGGCTTTCGTGTCTTTCAGTATTCAATCAGGCCAGTACCGGAACATATGCCGCATACCCTGGCGGCATGACCACTGTTATCTCCCACTTCATCTCCCACCACACGTTTAAGGCAGACCAGAGCGCCTTTAGAAATAACCTTACCCATGTTTGTCACGGCTCATTACGACGGCTGGGGTCAGGTACTTTTAAGTCCGTCCGGAAACCGCTCAGTTGCTATGGTTGTCTATGGAACGAACTCCACACAACCAATCGTCAGCCAAATAGTCTCAGCACGTTGATTGCAGGGAAACGAGCCTGACGAGAAATCTTCACTTCCAGTGACAATATTTGTCAATGACTGACACATTCTGTCAGATAACTTGATCGCCACTCAGATTCCCAGACCTCCGGCCGTGATGCTATAAAGGGTACAAAATACCCCTGAATATGGCATTCCACCGTGCTTACAAAAAATTGTTAAAGATTTTTTTAAATTCGCCTAAACCTTATCGAGCCACATCGTGTCTAAATAAACGACATGTGTAATACAAATAAACGTATATCTAAATGGAAATTTTGGCATAAAATATGCTTACTATATATGGGCAACAACGGCAGGCAGCCGCAAACGAACGGTTTTTAACCGCGAAATAGTGCGCGCATACATCTAAAAGGAGGTACAACCAATGTACAAGATGATTTCAGGTATGAAGGCAAGAGACGAAAGAGGTTTTACATTGATCGAGTTGTTGATAGTTATCGCGATTATCGGCATATTGACAGCTATCGCGGTACCAGCGTTTCTGGGACAGAGGGAAAAGGCAAAGGTCAGGGCAACGGAGTCAGGCGCCAAGGGTGCGGTTTGCGGATTTACAGGGCTATCTTGACGCGTACATAGCCGGAGACCCATACATCATAATCTCTGACGCAACAGGTACACAGAGCTGCTATGAATCCAATGGTGCAACTGCAACAGGCGCTTCTTGTTTGTCAATCTTCAATCAGGCCAGCGCTGGCACATATACCGCGTACCCCGGTGGTATCACGACAATTGTCGACCACTTTATCTCTCACCACACGTTCAAGGGAGACAAGAGCGCCTTTAACGGTCTGCCAATGTTCGTAACGACGGCCCCGACAGACGGCCAGGTACTTTTAAGCGCAAACGGCAGCCGTGCAATCAATCTTTTGGCCTATGCCTCAAACTCCACCTCACCAATGCTCAGCCAGTTAGTTACTTCACGGTAGTTATGCGGCATGTGAGTGTTACCGGGCGGGAAAAGGAGCTATCCTTTATCCCGCTTTTTTATTTATTATAGCAGGGATGGCACAAACGGGTATCAGATGACCATATCGGGGACGTTAAAGGACAGGCTCACGGTTAATACTTTTTTCTATGCGGCTATTGTCACTGCCGCCTTTGCCGGTGCTATTGCCTCGCTTTCTAACGGGTTTGTTTGGGATGATATGCACGTGGTAACAAACCCCGTGCTTGTAGATACGCACTCGTTCTACGGCTATTTTCTTGGTAAAGGGATATATTACCGGCCTTTTCTGCGTCTGTCCTTAGCTGTTGACTGGAGTCTGTGGCGAATGAACCCGATGGGTTATCATCTGCAGAATCTTTTGATACACGCGGCTAATTCTGTGTTAGTCTTTGTCGTGGCCGGGCGTCTTTTTTCAAACATAGACAGGCTTGCCGCCTTTTTTGCCGCACTGACATTTGCCCTGCACCCAGTGCACTCCGAGTCTATTGCCTGGATTTCCGGGCGAACTGATTTACTGACCACATTTTTTTTTCTGTTGGGCTTCTTAGGATTTGTCATCTATCGCTGGGAGGACAATCTTAAGGGGATTGTGATATGTGCTGTATTTTATCTGTTTTCCATGTTCTCCAAGGAAAACGGGATAACGCTGATAGCGGTTGTCGCGGCCTACGGGATTGTCACGAAGATGCCGTGGCGTAGGCTTGCCCTTGTGTCTTGTGTATTATTGGCTGTTGTCGTAGTATATTTTATGATGAGGCATGGCAGCGGTCTGACTGAGGCCATAACGAAGCCCGGCACGCGGGGGGCATATCTTTCGCCGCTTGTTTCGCTGAAGAATTTTCTCTATATGCTTGTCTATGGAAGCGGATATTACATAGACAAGCTGTTTGTGCCGATTCATCTCAACCTGCTGCCTGAGATTCCTCAGAGTGCTGGCTATGTGTGGCTGTTTTGCGCGGCAGTTGGCGGGGCTGTTTATTGTATAATCAGGTGTGGGGCAACAATGTCATTTATGATATTATGGATTGTCCTGACGATGCTTCCCTCGCTTTCAATCACGTTTTCACAGGTGGCAGCCCCATTGGGTGAGCGCTATCTGTATTTGTCCTCTGTGGGGTTTTCTATACTGATAGCTGGTCTCTTTGCAAAGGTCTTAAACAGAAAGGTTTTTATCAGCGTATTTATTATTATATCTATCGTGTATTTCGTATTTCTATATCAACGGGTTGGCGTGTGGCGGTCTGATTTGACTCTTTGGGGGGACACGGTCAAAAAATCCCCTCACTCGGTAGTCGCCCACACGAACTACGCGATTGCCTTGATGCAGGAACAGGATATCGTTGGCTGTGAACGGGAATTGTTTATCGCACTTGCGATTCCTGATAAATCCGGCGAACAGGCCGCCCTGATT
Source organism: Nitrospirota bacterium (assembly GCA_015233265.1). Taxonomy (GTDB): domain Bacteria; phylum Nitrospirota; class Thermodesulfovibrionia; order Thermodesulfovibrionales; family Magnetobacteriaceae; genus Magnetominusculus. The sequence continues at coordinate 9,705 of JADFXZ010000019.1, read as the reverse complement.
TTCAACGCCCTGGCAAATGTCGAGATCATGAGAAAGGACTATAAAAAGGCCATGAACTATCTCACCGCGGCCATTAATAATGACCCTGGGTGCACGGCGGCCTATAACAATCTTGGCTATGTTTATATGCAGCTGTCCGATGCTTCCGGCGTCGATGAAAAAAGGAAAAAAGAGGCTCTGCTGACCGCCATCTCTTGTTTTAACAAGGCCATAGTGCAAGCGCCATACCTTGTGCAGACAAAGTTTAATCTGGGGCTTTGTTACTTTATGTTGCAGGATTTTGACAACGCGATGGAGTTTTTTTCAGAGACCATTGATGCCGACCCTATGAGCAAACTTGGGCAGCAGGCCGCATCCCTTTTAGCTGGCGCTAAGATGCGCAAGGCAGCCGGAGGATATAGGCTGAGGTAAGCAACCGCAATAACAGGGCAAACGCATGTGAAAAATTGGGCAGAACTTGCCTATCCTTTTAGCTCCGACCAATGCTTTCCTTGATTGCAGCTTCCGCTGGAATGACAAAAAACGGGTTAGAACGATATTAATAGGTGTTAATTTATTCGGTTTTGTCTGTCATTTCCACGTTTTTTTAGTGGTTGCTATTAGAGTAATTCTGTAAATTCGGCAACGGTAAGATTTACGTGCCTGATAATTGCCCTCAGTGTCCCTCTGTCTAAGTTGTCATGGTTAGGAACGATAACCTGAGCATAGGGATTATCTCTGCATAAGACAATATGACTGCCCCTTTGGCTGACCTCGTGGAATCCAATTTTTTCAAGAGCCTTTACGCATTGACGGCCAGAGATACACGGAAGTTTCATACTTGCAGGACTTCGAGCGTATCTTCAGGGACGGCAGCGTTTCTTTCAAGCAATGTCTCAATATAAAGTTCAATCGCTTCTTTGATATTGTCGATAACCGCTTCTTTGGTTTTCCCTTGAGTAATACATCCGGGCAATGATGGACATTCGGCTATCAGGTAGCCGTCTTCACCAGAATATATTATTACCTGCCTCATAGTCTCATTAAGACATAATCAGTCAGCTTTGACAACCTATCACAGCAGGGCAAACGCATTAGCAGCCAAATATATCATTGCTGCCCTTATTTCTCGGAAAGTGAAAAAGCAGACTGCTTGCGCAGGCAATTTCTGCTTTATTTTTCAAATGCGTTTGCCCTGAGCCGCAATAAGACAAAATACTGTATTTTTTGTTAAAATATGAAGAGTATTTCAGGGTATATGTATTTGACGCGGCCAGATGTGCCGCATATTTTAGGATGAGGCAGCAAGGAGGCAATTCTATGGGCATAATAACTACGTTGAGCACATCAAACAGGCTGGCAGCCGCAAGGAACCAGAGGGGATTTACACTTGCCGAGCTTTTGATAACGATGATAATCATAGGGATTCTCTCTGCCATTGCAATCCCCATGTATCTGGGGCAAAGGGAAAAGGCCAGAAGAACGGAAGCTGCCCAAAACATCCAGTCACTGCAGCTTCTCATGGAACAATATAATAATGAAAACGGCTGCTATTACGCTCCATGCCCCCCGGGCAACACAGCTCTGACAAGCGCCGCCGCTATCTTGTCGTTTTTACCTGCCTGGAAGCCCGGCAACACCAGCGCCCTGATGTATAACTACAGAATAGAGGTAAACAACAGCGGGACAACCTATAACATTGGGGCAATCTCGGCTGGAAATTCCGTATCCAGCGGGGCAACATGCGCCGGTGGTGAGATAAAGATAGACAATAACAACAACAGGTGCGGTTTTTAGGGCATAAGCCCACCTGACGCTGTGAGCATTTTTTTAATCTTTTGCTCCCACTGAAAAAGCGATGCGTTGTCAGCCGCCAGTGGGAGTTTCTCATAAGCTGCCATAAAGAGCATATGTGCCCTTTCAATATCACCATCGTCGAGGGCGGCAAGCCCCAGCTGATAAAGGTCAGTGTATGGCGTCTGAGGAGAGAAGACATCAACCGCCTTTGATAGCGCCTGATAGCTCTCTTTGTCTTGCTTCATTTTAAAGCGGCACTCCCAGAGTTTTCTGTATATAGGGGATTTCATGGCATCCGGTGTGCGCCCCATGGCGATTTTAAACGATTTAAGCGCGGCGGCATATTCCTGTTTACCTATGAGTGCGTCGCCCCTCAGATAATATCCTACCGGCAGATCTGGCGATGAGTTAATCAGCCTTTGGGCGTATTGGACTGCCTCGTCATATTTGCCCTCGTTTATTTTTATCTGGGCAATAGTGCGGACAACCGCATCGATATTTGGGTCTATTGAGGAGATCTTATTCAACTCGGCCATGACTACCGTGGCGTTGTCGGCCGCTGAAATCTCTGGGGCAAACGGGTTGACCGCCTTGATAGAATATAAGCTCACCACATCGGGCTGTCTTGAGTATAAGACCTCTGCGTCGTCGAAGAAAACGGGCTGATATTCCGGGAATTTTGCGATAATTTCTTTAAATGCGCCATACTGGCGTGGGACGGTTATATAGGAAGGCCGGTAGCGGGCGGCGAATTTCCTGAAAACCGTCTCGTCCTGATAGCTCATGTGGATGTTGTAAAAATCGAAGTCAGAAAACAAAAACGGCGCTTCCATATCCATAGCAATTTTATAGCGCGGGTAGAGTTCCCACTGCAGATAGCCGCCTGAGTTGGGATGGTTCATGACACGGCCATTGCCCGGCATTGCTTTGACATGTTTCAAAAACGAGACCACGCCGTGAGGCAGCTGACGCGCCAGCACTGGCGAGTCATTTAGAGTGTAGTGGACAAATATAAACGGCACTGACAAGATGACAGCCGCGGCTGTATTTCTCAGCCACTTGGAAAGCCCTCCAACTGCCGCGTGATTAAAATCAATCGGCAGAGCGCTGCCAACAACTGGCATCACAAGCAGAGCAAACTCACTGCGGAAGCGCGCCCCCTTTGTCAGCAGATATGCGCCGCCAAGCAGCAGTCCCAGATGGCTCATCCTGAGTTTGTTATTGCTGAGGGCGGATGTGAGCCCTGACAAAGTCAGTACAAGCATTACATTAAATATCGATATATAGGAAATCCCCCCCTCAGTTACGTTGAAACTTAAAAACTCAACCGCAGTCATCTCCCTCAGTTCATTGATATACACAGAGGCGTATCGCGTGTCGGTAAACGGCACACTGAGCAAGGCCGCCCCGTGAGGACTCAGATATATTGCCCCCATGCAGGCCGCCCCTGAGGCCAGACGCATTAGCTCATCCTTAGTAAAGGCAGTCTTTCGTCTGAGACGCCTTACGTAGACCTCTGCCATATAAGCGCCGCAGATTAACAGCATCACGGGATACTCCACACCGTGCAGATTCACCCACAAAAGGGCAATTACTGGCAGAATATACGCCCGCTGCGGCCTGATTTCATAGACATACACAAAGACCGCGATAAAGAGATAGCTAAAGACATGGGGGCGATTAAGCAATGACCTCGGCAGAAGCAGCATGATATACATGGTAAGCATCAGGACAAAGAAGGGCGTAATCCCTTCAGAGCGTACTCGAAATACCCCAAATAGGGCTGCGCTGATAAGGCAAAACAGCATCGCCCTGAGCGCTATAAGCCCAGTGTTACCAAGTGCGAGATGAATCTTATAGTTAAGCAGCTGAAAAAGCCAGTAGTAGTTGGAAAAGTGGCGAGCTGGCTCTAAAAATGAAAAAAAAGAGCTATTTGCAATCTCACCGTGGGCGGCAATATATCTGCCTCCATTTAGATGATACCACAAGTCTGTATCGCCGTTTAAAATGGGCAGGGTGGACAGGCCAAAAACCACGTAAATCAAAAACGCGGCCACATACACGCGTAAGCCCACATGAGGGGAGAGACTCTTAAATCGACTGATATTCATTGGCGTTGCATACGATTTTATCGCATAGAGCGTTAAATGTCAAACAAGCACTCTAATATTCCATTATATCCTTGTCATCTCATGGGATATTACAACATAAGCTAAAAAATGATGAAAGCAGCTATTTCTTAAACATCTGATCGAGAACCCTTAGTTTGCTGACCTCGCCGAGGGCTATCAGGCAGTCGCCTGGCTCTACTATAGACTTATGCGTTGGATTAAAGAGCATCTCGCCGGTGGAGCGTTTAACCGCCACGATGATTACCCCATACTTTCGGCCTATGCCCAATTCACTCAGTGTCCGGTTTGCAAACTCAGAGCCTGCGGTTACTGTCAACTCCTCCATCTGCAGCTCGATATTGCCGCTTTTTGTGGCAAACTCAAGGAAATCCACTACCGCGGGTTTCAAAATCGTATGGGCCATCTTCAGGCCGCCTATGTTGTATGGTGAGACTACGCGGTCTGCCCCTGCCCTTATCAGTTTCGATTCAGTGCTCTCCTCGCCTGCCCTTGCAACTATTTTCAATGTTGGATTTAGGCCGCGCGCGCTTAACACAACGAATAAATTTTGGGCGTCAGTAGATAACACAGAGATTAAGCCGCTTGCCCGCCCTATACCAGCTTCAATTAATACCTCGTCTTTTGTGGCGTCCCCGATGAGATATAGCCCGGCACAATCCAAATCCTCGTCAGTGTGCTCCTTTTCTACCACTAAATATGGCACATTGTTTGACCGCAGCTCACGGCATATAATCTGTCCCATTCTTCCATAGCCGCATATTATATAGTGGTCGTTCATTCCCATAATCTTCTTCTCCATCTTCCTCCTCCCAAGCGCTTCCTGTAGTTCTCCTTCCAGTACTATCCTCATTGCCGTATTTACAGTATATGCAAGGACTCCAACGCCAAATATGATTAAAACTATCGTAAAGGCCCTGCCGGTATCCGTCATTGGATGAACTTCCTGATAGCCTATTGTGGCAAGCGTTATCACCACCATATATAGCGAATCGAAGGCGTTCCAACCCTCGGTCACCATATAGCCCGCCGTCCCCAGAGATATTATCAATATCTGCAGGACTGCTAATACGATTATTCTATGTCTCAGAGTGTTTTGAGGTAGCTGTTTCATTGTAGTATTGGCAGGGGCGGCAAAACTGTCCCCTGCCGTGCTGGTTAGTTGTTAGGTATTTTCGGTAATCTCTTCTTCTACCTGCTCATGAGTCTCTCGTTTGACAAACGTGTCGATAAACTTATCCATGCCCGTTCCACATGGGATTACCTTACCCATGATGACGTTTTCCTTCAGGCCATGCAGCTCATCGATTGCACCGCTTAAGGCCGCGTCAGTAAGCACCCGTGTTGTCTCCTGAAATGATGCAGCAGAGACCCAGCTATACGTGGTCAGAGACGCCTTCGTAATGCCAAGCAGGAGGGGTTTTGCCGTAGCAGGCCGTCCACCTTCGGCCATTGCCGCCTCGTTGACCTCCTGGAAGTGCATACGGTCGACATGCTCGCCAATCATGAACTCAGTGCCTCCAGTGTCTTCTATGTTTACCTTTCTCATCATCTGGCGTATGATAATCTCGATGTGCTTGTCATTAATGGCAACGCCCTGCAGTCTGTACACCTTCTGCACCTCGTCAACCAGATAGCGCTGCAACTCCGTAGGCCCTAAGATGTCCAAGATGTCATGCGGATTGACCGCACCGTCCATCAGCGCCTCACCGGCCTTCACCCAATCGCCGTCGTGAACTGTGACGTGCTTACCTTTTGGAATGGTATATTCCTTTGTGATGTCACCGCCTCTGACCTTTACCATTCTCACACCCTTTTGGGTTGAGACAAGCTCCACCGTACCATCTATCTCAGAGACAAGCGTGGGTTCTTTCGGTTTACGCGCCTCAAACAGCTCGGCCACGCGCGGAAGACCTCCAGTGATGTCCTTTGTCTTTATCGTCTCCCTCGGTATCTTTGCTAATATATCGCCGGGGGCTACAAGATCGTTTCTCTCTACAAGGATGTTAGCACCCGCAGGGAGATTATAACGGGCGGGGATGGAAGTGCCCGGTAGTTTGAGCGTCGATTTGCCGTGCTCATCTTTAATCGATATTCTTGGCCTCAGGTTCAAATGCGTCGGGTAGTCGATTATCAGCTTATGCGAAAGCCCAGTGATCTCATCTACCTGCTCTTTTACTGTGACGCCCTCTTCAACATCGCCCCATGCGACACGCCCGCCTACTTCTGTGAGAATCGGGGTTGAGTACGGGTCCCATTCGGCTATCTTTTGTCCTATCGTTACCCTGTCGTTTTCTTTGACCATGAGGCGCGCCCCATAGACCAGATTGTGTTTTTCACGCTCTCTGCCAGTTTCGTCCGCCACTGCCACAAACGCGTTTCGATTCATAACGACAAGCAGGCCCTCACGGTTTGTTACATAGTTGAGGTCAACAAACTTGATCAGCCCTGAGTGCTTGGCGGACAAAACGGCCTGTTCGATTACCTTGGTTGCCGCTCCACCGATGTGGAATGTCCTCATGGTAAGCTGTGTGCCAGGCTCGCCTATGGACTGGGCGGCTATGATGCCCACGGCCTCGCCTATTTCTATCTTTGCGTTTCTGGCAAGGTCTCTTCCATAGCAATTGCCGCATATGCCAAACTTTGTCTGGCAGGTCAGCACGGAGCGAATCTTTACCCTGTCAACTCCGGCCTCGACGATTTTTGTCACTGCCTCCTCATCTATTTCTGAGTTTCTTGGCCATATTATCTCTTGCGTAACGGGGTCTTTGATGTCCTCAGCCGGCAGTCTGCCCAAGAGCCGTTCCTCTATGGGCTGGATTATCTCTCCACCTTCTATCAGCGAAGTGATGATAATGCCGTCGTCAGTGCCGCAGTCTATCTCCGTAATGATCACGTCCTGGGCGACGTCGACAAGTCTTCTGGTCAGATAACCTGAGTTTGCCGTCTTGAGCGCCGTATCTGCAAGACCCTTTCTGGCACCGTGTGTGGATACGAAGTACTGAAGCGGGGAGAGTCCCTCGCGGAAGTTTGCCGTGATTGGGGTCTCGATTATCTCACCTGAGGGTTTTGCCATCAGTCCGCGCATACCGGCAAGCTGTCTAATCTGTGCCGCAGAGCCTCTGGCGCCGGAGTCGGCCATCATAAACACGCTGTTAAAGGCACGATTCTTCTCGATATCCTCCTTAGTCAGCGTCTTGCCATCCTCTGCCCCCAGCTCTGCCATCATGAACTCTGCCACCTTTTCCGTCACGGTAGCCCAAATGTCGATGACCTTATTGTAACGCTCACCCTGAGTTATCAGACCATCTGAGTACTGCTTATACACCTCCATTACCTCTCGTTCGGCCTCTTTTAAAATCTCAACCTTATTCGACGGTATGTGCATGTCGGTTATACATATCGAGATGCCTGATTTCGTTGCGTAACGAAATCCAAGGTTCTTCAGTTCATCTAAAAACTGGACAGTCTTACGCCTTCCGGCATATTTATGGGCATAGTCGATTACCTTCTGCACCTCTTTTTTGGTCTGCACCTTGTTTATTTCGGCAAATGGCACATCCTTTGGCACGATTTCATAAAACAATACCCTGCCGGTTGTCGTATTGACGTGTGTGCCGTCTATTTCTACCTTTATCTTTGCGTGTTCGGCAATGGCGCCGTTGTCATAGGCTATGCGTACCTCCTCAAGCGAGGAGAAATACTTGCCCTCACCCTTTGCGCCGGGTTTTTCCTTTGTCAGATAGTAAATCCCCAGAACCATGTCCTGCGTTGGCAGCACAATGGGTTTTCCGCTTGCAGGGGACAGCAGATTGTTAATAGACATCATCAGCACGCGCGCCTCTACCTGAGCCTCGACGGACAACGGCACATGAACCGCCATCTGGTCGCCGTCAAAGTCCGCGTTATAGGCCGTACATACCAACGGGTGGAGCTTTATAGCCTTGCCCTCAATAAGAATAGGGTCAAAGGCCTGAATGCCAAGCCTGTGCAAGGTCGGCGCCCTGTTAAGCAGCACTGGATGTTCCTTGATTACGTCTTCAAGGGCGTCCCATACCTCATCGCGCTCCATCTCGACGAATTTCTTCGCCTGTTTTATCGTCGTGACATAGCCCTTTTCCTCTAACTTATTGAATATAAACGGTTTAAATAGCTCGAGGGCCATGAGCTTTGGCAGGCCGCACTGGTGGAGTTTTAACTCCGGGCCTACAACGATAACCGAACGCCCTGAGTAATCAACACGCTTACCAAGCAGGTTTTGCCTGAAGCGCCCCTGCTTGCCCTTTATCATATCGCTGAGGGATTTTAAAGAGCGTTTCGTCGAACTCTTAGGCAGCTTCGCACCCTTGGTGTTGTCAAAGAGAGAATCAACGGCCTCTTGCAGCATTCGCTTTTCGTTTTTCACAATGACACTTGGGGCCTTAAGCTCTATAAGCCGCTTTAGTCTGTTGTTGCGGTTGATAACACGCCGGTATAGGTCGTTTAAATCAGACGTGGCAAAACGCCCGCCCTGCAACGGTACAAGCGGCCTCAAATCCGGCGGAAGCACTGGAATTACATCGAGAATCATCCACTCCGGTCTGTTTTTCGATATCCTGAACGCCTCCACTATCTTGAGTCTCTTTGTGAGGCGTTTCTTTACCCCCAGAGCGCCGGTCTCATCAATCCTTGTCTTTAAATCGACTGACAGCCAGTCAAGGTCAACCTTTCTCAATAACTCCCTGATTGCCTCTGCCCCCATGCCGCCTTTAAACCTTGAACCAAACTCCAATGCGTGTTTTTTATATTCGTCTTCGGTCAGAACCTGTTTTTCTTTCAGCGGGGTATCACCCGGGTCAACTACCACATAACTCTCAAAATAGAGGACTTTCTCGAGGTTTTTCATCGTCATATCTAAAAGCATCCCTATTCTGCTTGGCACCCCTTTGAGAAACCATATATGTGCCACCGGCGTACACAGCTCTATATGCGCCAGACGTTCCCTTCTTACCTTGGCGTGGATTACCTCCACGCCGCACTTGTCGCACACAACCCCTCTGTGTTTCATCCTCTTGTACTTGCCGCAGATGCACTCCCAGTCCTTAACCGGGCCGAATATCTTAGCGCAGAACAGGCCGTCTTTCTCAGGCTTAAACGTCCTGTAGTTTATCGTCTCAGGTTTTTTCACCTCGCCAAACGACCATTCCCTTATTCGCTCGGCGGAAGCAAGTTTTATCCTGATGGCATCGAAGTCCTTTTGACTCTTTGGAACCTGATACATTCCGTATATGATTTCACTCAAGAGTGTTATCCCCCTCTATTTTTTTTCTCCAAAAGCTCTACGTCCAGACAGAGACTTTGGAGTTCTTTTATCAGGACATGAAACGACTCCGGCACACCCGGGTCAAGCGTTGCATCGCCTTTGACTATCGCCTCGTACATCTTGGCTCGTCCGGTAACGTCGTCACTCTTTACTGTCAGATACTCTTGCAGTGTGTAGGATGCCCCATAGGCCTCAAGCGCCCAGACTTCCATCTCACCAAGCCGCTGCCCACCAAACTGTGCCTTACCGCCAAGGGGCTGCTGAGTGACCAGCGAATATGGGCCTATAGAGCGAGCGTGTATTTTGTCCTCAACGAGGTGGTGAAGCTTGAGCATATACATATAGCCCACGGTAACAGGGCGTTCAAACGGTTCCCCTGTCTTGCCGTCATAAAGAACAGACTGACCGGTCTCGGCAAGGCCGGCCTTTTTCAGGAGTTCTTTTATATCGTTTTCCTTAGCCCCTTCAAACACAGGGGTTGCCACGTAAACGCCCAGG
>JADFXZ010000257.1 GCA_015233265.1 Nitrospirota bacterium | reverse complement strand
CGGACAGGCTTGCCATGCTTGAGCACTCCGTGTATTCGGTAATAACGCCAGAAGGTTGCACGGCAATACTCTGGAGTTCGGAGCGGGGCTTTAATCAGGAGGATTTTTCGCGCGCGGCATCGGCGTTGAAGTTAACGTCAGCAGATTTGCTGGGTTTTAACATAATAGACGCCATTATTGAAGAACCTCAGGGCGGCGCCCACAGAGACCCCTCAGAGGCCGCCGCTAATGTTAAAAAATACATTCTCACAGAGATTGAAAAACTCAGGGGGCTGCCAATTTCCCAGCTCATGCAGGACAGGCATCAGAAGTTCAGAAGCATTGGCGTATATGCCGAAAACGCTGGGCAGATACCTTAGTGATGAACAAAATTGTCCTGTAGTCGTGGAGATTAAAGCACCTATACAGGAAGGGGACTTTGGCCCCATATTCACGCAGTTCAAAGGCAAACCGGATGGTGCCATTACTCATATTGTGAAAACAAGAGATGGCGAAGCTTTGGTGCGCTTTACAGGCCGGAGATAGGCGCCATTGATTTGGTATGGGGTAAACGTGGCGAAAAAGGCGATCTTTCATATCACAAAGATAATCCTAAATACGCCAATATGGATATGAGGACACCAGGCTACAGAGCCGTCGTCAGGTTAGATTGGAATGTTAAAAGCAAAAGGTGGCTTTTAACATTCTTTGAGAAATTTCCACCCTTGTCCGATAGGAGCACAAACGTTACCGAAGGCTTACCGGTGCAACGAGTTCCTGCACCGCAAGGGTAAGGGTATATCCATGTTAACACATGATAACAAAACTGTCAAGGGGGCGGGAGATGTTTAACATCACAAGGATAGAGTTCGAAAAGCAGACCGTAACGAAGATGATAGGGTTTTACTGTAGAAAACTCCATCACAGAGGCGGCGTCCTCTGTGCTGAGTGCTCAGCTTTGCTTGAGTATTCCCATATGCGTCTCGATAAGTGCGTATATCAAAACGGAAAACCAACGTGTTCAAAGTGTACAATACACTGTTATAAGCCAGACATGCGCCATCTAATCAGAGCAGTAATGCGGTACTCTCAACCGCGAATGCTCCTGAGGCAGCCTCATCTGGTGATTCTACACGCCATCGAGGGTCTGTATCACAAAAAGCATAGAAAAAAGGCGATGGGAAATCCAACTCAGTCACAGAAATAACAGGGCTGATACTGAATTGCTGACAAAGGAGTAGTTAACTCTGAACTATCCCTATTAGGTTTTACGGCCTGATTCATGTTCTATTGCTGCTGTCAGCCCTTCATGGCAAACATTCTCCAAGTGTGGCAAATTGTCCTTTACCACGTGCCATAGAACATCGTGTGCAACGTGCTCATAGTCATGGCGTAATACATTGCCTATGCCAGCCACTTTCAGCCAAGGGATGTCTTGATGACGCGCCTTCAATTCGTCGGGTAGGCGGCGGCTGGCCTCTGAGATAATTTCAATACCACGCTCAACCAGCCACTGCTTGCGCCTGTCCTGTTCAAAGGCATGAAGCGTCATATCGTCCACCTCAATAAGAATAAGCTTGATAGCTTCAACAATGTCTTTAAGACGTGATACTGGTGAAGGATTGGTCATCAGAACACTTGAAACGCCGATTTCTCAATCTGTTGTCGCAAAACACGAGTGTAGGCTGCGCCGCGTCATAATATCGGTTTTGCAGCCAAGGATGACAGCTGTGCGCTCTTTTATATCCATCAACTCAAAAAGTCCTATTGATCCATAGGGTAGGGTGATCGAAAAATAGATCAACATCAGAATCCTCACGAGCCTCGCCGCGCGCAGTTGAAGCAAACATGAAAAGATGCTCAACGCCAAGCTGCTTAAGGTCAGCTTCGTGCTGTTTCAATCGGCTTATGGCTTCGTTACGTTCCATTTTTTTATTATACCACAATTTTATATCGCGAAAAATTACTCCTGAATTCACGCATACTTCCCTATTAGCTGAAAAGTCGGACACAAGACAAAACAAAGAATAACACTTACTTTTTTAACCGCATCTCAATATGAGTATCTTTTTTTAACAAAACCGCCCAATTCGTTCACTGACTTCATCGGCAAAACGATGGATGTATTCCTGCACAAACTCTATCACATTTTGGGTGGGGTCAGAAATCAATGGTGTAAGGTCCATGGCAAAGGTTAATCCTGTGGCGGCATCTGTTTGATGTGAGGATAAAAACGTCGCATGGGCACGTCTGCGCCCCATCGCTGCTAAATCATACCGTTTTCCGCCGCATATTTGTGAATCAAACACGCTAAGTAGTGCTGCCTGCAAGTTTTCATACGCGGAGACATCAAGTGGAACTTTGTCGCCGTCAAGCATCCAATCGAGGTCTCTCCACACCTCGCAGCCAAATAATTTTTGTGGCCGCATATCCCTCGGCAAAGCCCGAATGGCCCCAATGACCCTGAGCGCCACCGCAACGTGCGTGTCGTGCTTGTCAGCTAAGTTATGCGTGTAGAGAAATTGCGGATGTGCGGCGTGCAGCAACTTGATTATATCTTCGGTCAGCTGAGAGCTTGCCGCACTCTTTACAACATCGCTTGGATAATCAAGGAGTATTTGTGCGGAGTATTCCCCAATTGTTGCCGCCTTCTTCTGTTCTTTTATTCTCACGAGGCGCATTTCCTCATCAGTATGGTCTTTGTACAAGCCATCCCGGGGTGAGCCGCGTCCGTCAGTAGCCACCACACCGGTAAACCACTGGTCATTCTTTTGAAAGCATTTAATTATTGGCTCTGCCGCCATCACTTCAAGGTCATCCTGATGTGCGCCGATGCCCATGTGCGTAGTTCTCTTGATGGCCTCATCAATAAATAAACCGTCAGGAACAAAATATACCGCCGAGGCGCGGTTGAATTTCATGCGCTATCTCCTTGTTCTGCCTGGTTCATTCTATACCACAGCAAGCCTTATGGTCATCAACGGTACTCAATTGATATGCTATTGAATCACACTATGAACAGTAATGTCAAAAATGTCAAAAAACGCCCCCTACGCCACAGGGCTAACGCACTATATATTTCTTTTTCTGTTATTCCGGATAACAGACTGTGTCACAATAGAAAACCAACCACATCAAATCACTAAATA
>JADFXZ010000090.1:5747-8758 GCA_015233265.1 Nitrospirota bacterium | reverse complement strand
TGCCGCCGATGGGTTTGTGGACGCCGACGAGTTTAGGAAGGCGTTAGAGACCGGTATGGAATAAGAGGGCTGGAGGCATAACCCCACAAACACCGAATAAAAAAAGACAATAAAAGGAGAGTAAAAGGAGAATGAGATGAGAATTATTATTACCGCGATAGTGCTGTTGTGCCTTGCCCTAGTAACGCAGTCGTGTAAAAAGGCAAACGAGGTATCCGAAAAAGTCTCAGACGTAGCACAGCAGAGACTTGACGCCATGGACAAGGCAAAGGCACTGTCCCAAAAGACAGACATAGAGAATCTTCGCCACGCCGTACAAAATTTCTATTCAGCCGAAGGCAGATACCCAAACGACCTTGCCGAACTTGAGCAGTTTGCCAGCGTAACCATAGACAAGGGAATCTACAAGTATGATCCAAAAACGGGCTCTTTGGCGTTGATGCAGTAAACATCCACGGGGGCTGTCTCTAAATGAAGGGAAATGTGCCGCCAAAATCCGCAGACCGCGGACTTTGGATCAAAGGCGCCGTCATCGACAATAGATATGAGGTCAGGGGCCTTGCGCGCGGCGGAATGGGCGAGGTGTATTTCGTCTTTGACCGTGAAATCGGCAGAATGGTGGCGGTTAAGACCCCGCTGCCGTCCGTTATGGAAAACCCCGACGGGCTTAATAGATTTTACCGTGAGGCAGAGGCCTGGATAAGTCTGGGAGTCCACCCAAATATATGTTCGGCGTACTATGTGACAGAAGTAGATGCCCTGCCGCGTCTGTTTATTGAATATGTAGATGCCGGGGCGCTTGATAAATGGCTCAGAGAAGGGACTCTTTCCACATTTACCGAAAAACTTGACATGGCCATTCAAATTGCCTCCGGTATGGACTGGACGCATACATTTGTCTGGACAGACAACAACGGTGTCGCTCAGACCGGAATAGTACACAGGGACCTCAAGCCTGCCAACATTCTTATGAGCAAGTATGGTATGGCCTTAATAACTGATTTTGGCCTCGTCGGGCTTGGCAGCTGGGGTAAAGACGAAAAGCTCACAATAAACGAAGAAAGCGCCTCGATGATAGACCTTCTGGTTGGGCAGGCCGAGCTGCATAAGGATATATCAAACCCGTGGCAGACCATGACTATTGGCGGGGTGCCGTTTGGCACGCCTCAGTACATGGCCCCAGAGCAGTTTAAAGATGCCCACACTGCCGGAATTTCCGCTGATATTTACGCCTTTGGCTGTATCTTGTACGAATTGTTTTGCGGCAGGCGGCCTTTTGCCCTTACAGCAGACCAAAGGAAGGGTATCATATTTTATCAGATTATGCTGTGGAAAAAGATTCATACCACTGAGCCTCCACCTCGCCCCCATGATTTGACCCCTGGTATCGACGATGAGCTGTCAGGGTTGATGCTTGAGTGTCTCGATAAGGACAGACACCAAAGACCCTCTGATTTTGCCGCCATCAAAACAAGGCTCATCTCAATATATTGCCGCATAACGGGCGTCCCATACCCGAGGCCCGAGGCCGGGCCAGCTGAGTTAAAGGCGGATTCTCTGAATAACCAGGGGGTTTCATACGCCACTATTAATCAGCTCAACCGCGCGGACGAACACTGGAGGAGGGCGGTTGATGCCGAGGCGCAACACGTAGAGGCTGCTTTTAATCTTGCCATGCTTGGTGTCAGAAAGGGTGTACTCAAGCAGGACCAGGCAATATCGAAGATGAACGACTATCTTGCAAGCCTTCAGCACGTAGGGCAGGGCAGGTTTCTGATGGGGAGACTTCACCTCCTGCTGGGCGACGAATATGCCGCCACTAATATTATCGATGAATTTATAAAAGAGAGAAAAGACCTTCCGGAGGCCAATAAAATACGTGCCTTGTTAACCGCGGGGATTGAGACCACAAATACGGGGGATGCGGGATTGCTTGCAGAGGCCGCCGCTGGCTTTAAGTGGTTTCTGGACAACGGGAGAGAAGACCCTGTTGTGGCTGTAGGTTACTGCCACTGCATTCAGTCCATTGGCGGGCAGTGGAGCGCGGATTACGAGAAATGGAGGCAGCGTTTTAGTGAACTTCCCGAGGTACTGTCTGAGGCTGTGTTTAAGTATCTCCCTGGGTTTTCGGTGCAGAGGAGATATTTTGATGAGTTTAGGCAGGCCACCTCTTTGGCGCTGTCTAAAGACGGCAGGTACGCCTATGCCGGAATGGACGACGGGCGCCTCTATGTATACAATCTTGAATCTGATACACCGGCAAGTATATTTCTAAAAGATCAAAAGGCTGCGGTTACGGCAATTGATATAACCACTGATAGGCGCCTCATTGCCGCCGGCCTTGCCGATGGCACGATATTAGTTGTCGATGCCTCAAACGGTCAAATCCTTCATTCATTCTCGGGGCATTCACATATCTCGGCAGTCAGATTCTTGCCCTCTACGATTTATCTTATAGCCACATCGCTCTCCGGCTCAATTACCATTTTCGATATAAAAAACGCAAAGGCGCTTGGCTCCTATAAGACTGATAAGACTCCGGTCACAGCACTAGCGATCTCGCCAGATCTAAGTCATGTCTATACTGCTCACAAAGGAAGTGCGCCGTGCAAGTGGCAGACCAAGACCGGCAAGCTTGTATTTAAGTTTGCAGGACACACAAGCGGGGCAGGGACTATTGCGATAAGTTCAGACGGTAAGTTTGCCGTCACGGCTGCTGGCAGGGACTCTCTCGTCTTATGGGATACTGAGACTGGCAAGCGGCTTGAACAGTTTCGCGGCCACTCATCCGCAATCGTACATGCTGGGTTTAGCGCCGACGGACGGTTTGCTCTAACCATCGATGAGACAGATATCAGGGTTTGGCAGCTAAAGACCGGCCTTATTCACAGGATTATAAAGCACAGAGGGCCAATTAAATGCGGCGCGGTAAGTCAAAGCGAAAACAAACTCATCATCGGCCACGGCAACGACATAATGCTGGTAAACTTCGACAACACCTACGGTCTATC
>JADFXZ010000090.1:5196-5717 GCA_015233265.1 Nitrospirota bacterium | reverse complement strand
GCCGGCGATAATCAGAGGCAGTGAAATAAGCTATGAGTTTTCAAAGCGGCTCTCCGAGGCAAAGGAAAAAATGAACCATGCCGACTTCATTGGGGCGGCAACCGTCATAGAGTCTGTACGCTCTCTAAGCGGCTTCGAACACAACCCTGAGGCCGTAGAGCTGTTGTCATCGCTGCCGCTGGCATACAGCAGAAAATATCCAAAAGGCGGCTGGCGGGTTAATGATTATCCAGCCTCTGAGGCCATAGCTAATACGCTTGCCTTAGCGTATGACGGAGGAAGCCTGATTGCCGGAGGCCGGGATGGCATAGTTCGTAGGATAGATTGCTCAACAGGGGCTGTAATCAGTGATATAGGGGGTGACGGCAGTGCTATTACTGCGATGGCGATTGACTATATCTCTAAATCGATATGCGTTGGCACAGAAAACGGCAACGTGCTGATATTAGACATCGAGTACTCAGACCACAGAAATAAATTTTCAAAAGACAAGGGGCCTGTTAAGGCGGTAGCCATGACAG
>JADFXZ010000090.1:0-5163 GCA_015233265.1 Nitrospirota bacterium | reverse complement strand
TTTCGGCTGCCACAGAGCGGACAATTCGCCTGTGGGATACACACGACGGTGGCAGTTACATGGGCCGTTTCGAGGAATGCCCAGCCTCAATCTCGGCACTGGGGTTACATAAGGACGAGAGGATATTCCTGTCTGGCATGGACAACGGGTCGCTGATCTTTTGGGATAGCGTGACGGGGAAATCCTCCCAGCGCTTGGTCTGCCACGAGGATGCGATAAATTCAATTGCCTTAAGCGGCAACGGTGTGTATGCCATTACGGCCGGTGCGGATGGCCTGGTGGGGGTGTGGAACGTCAGGCAGATGAAACTTATCAAGACATTTAATACCGGGGATTCAAATGTCCTCAGTGCGGCCTTCTGCCAAAGTGATGAGCGCTATTTTACCTGCGGCACTATGGAAGGAACAATTTATGTGTACAATATGGAAGTCGATGAGTGTTTATTTACGCTTACTGCTCATACAGACGGTGTCAATGCCCTTGTGTTCAGCCAAAACGGTTTTTATTTATACTCGGCAAGCCTCGATGGGACAGTTGTGAGGTGGTTTATAGAGTGGGAACTGACCTCAGAGGAAAACATTGCCGCGAAACAGACTCTGAAGCAAATTATGACTCAATATATCTCTTATATTTCCGCGGATGACAGCACTGTCACTCAAACAGGGCAGCTGCAAACCATACTAAATGCGGCAGGTCTGAGCCACCTCATAGACGATACATTTGAGGAGACCTTAAAGCAAATCGCTCATACGCAGCTCAAAAAGGCTCTCACCCGTCAGCCGCTTATTCAGGAAGAGATAGCGGTAGCACCTACGGAGGCCGAGGTGAAAATAAAGGCCGAGACTACATGGCTTAAAAAAGTCTTTATTGCCACAGTCATCGTAGTATTAGTAGTAGTTGCGGCTGCAGTTGTCCATAACATGAAAACAACGAGATACAATACCGCGCAATTTGAGAAACTGGCCAAGGAAGACGTTTATTTTTCACTCGTCTACGACGCGGTCAAATTCATGGATAAGCCCCCCTCAGGCTGCAGCGCGTCAAACATCGACGCCTACAAGGAAAGCTACTCGGTATTTATTAAGCAGAAAAAAGCGGTCGTAGTTTCACTTCATCCCAAGAGCCGTGAGAACATAAGCTGTCTGATAGCACTTCGAACTGATAAGGTTGTGGTAAAGAATCTGATTTTTGATATGGTGCAAGGCACAGACCAGGGCTACAGCCAGTCACTCTCAGTGCTGCTTTCATATATGGGGAATGATGCGCTGTCCTCTTTGACAGACTTGCTCAGCAGTGAGGGGTTTGTCAGGGGAAATACAGCTGGGGGCAGGCTGGTTGTCTCAACATTGGCAATGATGGGCACTCCTGAGTCATCAAACGCACTGGCTGACCTTGCAATAAGTAATGCCTATCTTGGCCCCATAGTTGCCCCAAACTTGGGCAGGATATTCTCTTTTCAAAAACTCTCCCCGCAGAGGGCGCTTGAGCTGATTGAATCATTAATGACAAGCGCTGATGAGCAGGTCAGAAAGGATGCCGTTGGCGCTCTGATATTTATAAAAGGCTCAAGGGCAAAGGTGGCACTTGAAAAGGCCGTCTCAGACACGTCTGCGGAGGTCTCAGGGGAGGCAAAAAGGGTCTCCCAATTATTTTGAGCAATTATTCTGAGTTATTCTGAGATTGCCATACCCGACCAAATATTGACGTGATATATTAATAATTGTTTATTAATAACAATTATTGTATAATAGGTCAGGGTGTTTGAACACCATCATAGTGAAAACGTATTGGGGGACTTATGAAAATCAACACCACAAGATTTGACGTTGTGGAAGTGGACGAGGATAGAATTATTAATTTTCCAAGAGGCGTAATAGGTTTTAAAAACATGACTCGTTTTTGTCTACTGCCGTACAAGGAGCCAATACAGTGGCTGCAGTCGGTGGACGACCCTGATGTGGCCTTTATTGTATCCAACCCGTTTGTTTTGTTTAGCGACTATTCGTTTAAAGTAGAGGACTTTGTCGAAGAGTATCTCGATTGCAAGGACATAGAGGACCTGATGGTGCTTGTAATCCTCGTTGTGGAAAACAGCCAGCTGTATGCGAACTTGAGGTCACCAATATTGGTGAATTCAAAAAATCTGAAGGCCGCCCATCTATTTATAGAGGACGATAGTGTACCTATAAAGGTGCTTGTGCCGACGGTTCAAAAGTGTGGCAGCGGGTGTGGGTGTTCCCACTAGTTCTGCTAAAACTAAGGAACGGAAATGGCGGTTAATCCAACCAGCGGCTATCAGGCCAACCTGTATAATGGTCAGGCCACTGCCAGGGCGGCGGCAAACGCCGCATCCGGCATCTCTGCGGTAGCAGCAACTGATACGGTAACAATTTCCGGGGCTGCTAAATCCAAGTCAGAAGCTGTCGAGCCCACTGCAAATGCCGCCGCCAATGTAAACAACCAACAAGTGCAGCAGGCAGTTCAGAAGCTCAAAGAGCGTGAGCTTCAGGTGAGAACCCATGAACAGGCCCACGAATCAGTCGGTGGAAGATATGCAGGTGCGCCAACATATACATATACGAAAGGCCCTGACGGGAAGTCATACATAACCGGCGGGGAGGTATCCATTGATGTCTCGAAGGCTCAGACCCCCGAGGAGACGGTAACGAAGATGAAGCAGGTTGTGGCGTCTGCCCTGGCCCCTTCCGATCCGTCTCCCGCGGATGAGGGCGTTGCTCAGAAGGCGTCTCAACTCGAAGCTCAGGCCGAACAGGAAATAGCACAGAAAGACATTAGCGGCTCGGGCGGACAATCCCCGGCTGGCAATTCTACCGGCGCTGCATCTGGTAACGGGGCTAAAGACTCCACTTCGTCAGGAAATCTACCAACGCTTCAACAAATGCAATCGCTCTATAGCGCAAATACGGAGCCTCCCACCGGGAAAAACGTCTCGATATACGCTTAAAGTGTGGCGTGAAAAAAATAATTTATTGCTTTCCATTAAAAATAGAAGTGTTATATAATATGTGAAATAAACGGCCTGATTAAAATATGTGGAGGATATATGACAAAAGAAGGTACGTCAGATAGGTCTAAAAATCTGAATGTAATAAAATTCGGTGCCCTTCTAATATTGGCGCTGGTCATCGTTGTCTACTCAATACTACTATTTACGGGGAGTTTTGGGAAGGATACAGCCAATACACCAAAGAAAGTTGCAACCGCGCAAGAAATAAAAACAGCTAAGCAGCAAATAGAAACACTTCTGTCGGCTCCATTTGTAAAGGCACATTCTGAGATTAACAACGCCCTGATAATCAAGATAGACACCAATCTGTGGAAAAAGCTAAGTATGAAGGAAAGAAAGACCTATGTTGCCGATATGGCCGCACAAATGTCTGTTACAGAGACATCGCCGGTAGTAAAAATCACGGATATAAAATCCGGTATGGAGTATGCCTCATACGAATACAACCGTGTCTCTTTGGCTGAGCTGGGGTTTTGAGAGATTATATTAGTCTGATGCTTTGTGTCCTCGCAGGAGGATTTTTTTATTTAGATTCTGGCATATTTCCAGTAGATCTTCCGGGTCAGGAATATTTGGGTTGCGTTTATGATGTCTTCCATGTGCGTACCAATTTCTGAATTTAATAAATCTTATTATTTCTGAACAGATTAGGTAAAAATTATCACAATTATCTCTAAAATAATCATTAATTTCATCAAGAATACTCTTTAATGGAATACTTTTACAGACTGAATGTAAACTACGGTTAAAATCTCCTTTCTCCTTATGAAAGTTTCTACATAAAGTCTCATATCGATTTGACAGTTTATCCCTGTATCCTTTATCAATGGTATCGTTAAAGTCTGTTCTGAGCAGCGCCTCAATACTTGCCAAAAGATTAAATGATGCACAGAGAGTCAACTCATTTAATAAGCCCCTTTTATACTCCAAAACTTGGGAGGGTATCATATCTGGGACATATATATCGACTAATATACCCCTTGTAAAGCGATAATTATTAATTATTTCAGCACAAGTCAACATTTACCATGAAGTGTCTGCGGCATCGGCCAATAATTCTTCGAATGTTTCCTTGTTAAATTCCCATGTCACACGTGTTCCATCTCTAAGTCTTTCCGCAAACATCCACGCGCCATCGTCTTTACCAATAAGCATGACATCACGCAAACCAATCTTTATATCCAACCTGCCATTTCCACCAATAACATGCCGTCCAATAGGCACTATTTCAACAGTATCATAAGGATTTGGAAAAGTAATAATGACTTTGTCTATCTCGTATTCACCTAATAGCTCCTCTCTTATCAAAATTGGTGACTTTGTAACATTTAACAGCTCTTTTTCTTTGTAAGGGGCCAACCACTTAAGAATCTTTACATATAGTTTGTCTACCCTGCTAATCCACTCTTTTTTTGTATCCTTGTGCCGGCTGTATGTTTCCTCAACTGCGCGCTTTTTTTCCAATAACTTTTCTTCTAATCTCGACACCATAACCCCTCCTCATTTCTTTAACTGTATTATTATACTACATTGCACTGTCAATGTTCAATTTGGACAGCAACGACAGGTTAAGATTTACTGTAGATTGACCTGGTGAAGAGATTATTAAACTGAAATATCCGCGGGAAACGAATTATTTTTTTTTTAACATTGGTAGAAACGCGTCTTTAAGAGAATCCATTACGGAGTTTGCCATTTCCATACCTGTTCTTGTCTTAGCAACGAGTCTTGTCGTATTTTCAATAAACATAATCGAAGCGGTGTCGACATGTTCGCTGACGTTTTCTTCCAACACATCCATTGTGTCCTTGAGCTTGCCCTGAAGCCCATGAACTACAGTCTTTGGAGTTGTAACCAGTGTTATTGCAGCCCCCATGAAACTGCCAAAAAACACCGACGCAAACACAATCGCACCTGAGAGCGTTTGTTTAGGATTTATCATTTTCTCTTTATCCCGTCATCTTCTGTTAATACCAAAATTATGGCTTAGCACTAACAGACCATCGTGCACAGCCTTAGAACATCACCTGAACCTGTATTATGATACATAAAGTAATCTTGGTTTGTCAATCTCTAAGTTGTTTTTTTATCTGAAATGGAGAGTTTTACGCTATCCCACTTACCCTTAACATCGT
>JADFXZ010000018.1 GCA_015233265.1 Nitrospirota bacterium | reverse complement strand
ACATAGGAATTTTTGCTGATAGGCGTGGAAAGATTCAGGGGTGGTTAGTGCCAGCCAAAGCTTCAATGAGGTATCAACCATATATGATTTTTTTGAAACGACCTTGGTACGGCGCGTCATGCGCCCGAGGTGATGTCTGGTGTTGCTATTATCCTGCTCAATGGCAATGGTATGAGCCTTGCCGATGACATGACGTTCAGTCTGTAATATTTTGGCGAAAGCATCCCAATCATCAGTGTAAAAGATGCAATCTTTCAGATGAGCAACCTTCAGGTAGAGTTTTTCGAAAGTTGCAGCATTACGATTGCCGAGCACCCAAGCCACGGTTCGCCCTGTGCTACGATCCAGCGCTTTGATGATCCAGGTTTTGTTTTTTTTGACCCAATAAAATGCCACATCTCGTCAAACTCCATTTCCTTAATATTACCAGGCACTTCTGGTTCTGGCAACGCCGCAGCTTCCTGCTTAATCCAGCGAAACGTCAATGACCGTGATACACCAAAAATATGTCCCAACATATTAAATGATGCCTTGCCAAGGGAATATAAAATTACAGCCAATGCACGCTTCACTATCAGCTCTTCTTTAATCCGTAGATCACCTTCTATGAAGTTGCAGCCGCACTTATTACACCTATAGCGTTGCTTCCCACGCACAAACCCGCTCTTTACCATTTCCATACCCTCACACCGCTTGCATTTGATCATTGCCTCCTCCTTACTATAATGATTATAAAGACTTTCTATTATATCATATATCTATCTTTATGTCAACACTCTCGATATTTTATATCATCTGCAACCCTTAAAGCACGGGGGCTTTTTACTTTTTTCGCTTCTCTATATCGGTTTTAGGGTTGACGCCGCTTTACCCCTCCCCCTCCGCCTTTATTTTCTTAATCTCAACTACCTTGCCCCTCAGATTAACCACGCTCAACAACTTACAGTCTGAAGCATGATAATACCCCATAGTTGAACGAATATCGCTATGACGTGGCAGTTTCTGAGTTACAACGGATGTTCCCCTGAGAAATACATGTATGTCCTCGATTTTAAAGAATAATTTTAAAATACTAAGTGGCTACATTAAATATCCTTTAAAATCAAGCGCTTAATTATAGCTCGTAGGCTAAGATGTGTCAAGAAAAAAATCCTTTTGTAGTGGCTACGCTGTTTGATAAGTCATTGATATTGTGTGATATATTATTTTTTGGGGGAACATCCGTTACAAGAGGATTTGGTAATATGCGCAACGAATAGTTATTGTCAAAGATGCAGATGTGATAGTATTGAAAACAGAAAATCTAATGAAAATTAATCCGCTGGGGTGGGTCAATTTTACGTGCCTATTGACACAGGGCTTTTACCATTTTATTCAATCTCTATGTCGGTTTTCACCTAAATGTTTAATTTTACCAAACACTAGACACTTAGGATTTTTCTGTCTAGTGGGCTGATAGATTACACATTTGTCTGCAGCTTAGTATTACGTATAGCTGTAGCTGAATACCGGAATGGGGGTCTTCTCAACTACCTGATCGCTTACGACTTCCCAGCAATCTGAACATGCGAGGAGCTTGTTGAGGAATTTTATGTTCATAGTATGACCGGACTTGTCTGCCACAATGTGTCCCTCTATGGGCAGACCAATCAGGGAGAAATCCCCGATGCTGTCGAGAATCTTATGCCTGACGCACTCGTCCCTAAAGCGTAGGCCCGATTCGTTGATAACTGCGGTCTCGCTGAAAATCAGGGCGTTGTCAAGAGAGCCGCCTTTTGCAAGGCCATTAGCCCTGAAATACTCAACATCTTTAAGAAAGCCAAACGTCCTTGCAGGTGCGATTTCGTTAACGAACGAACCCCTGTCAATGTCAAATGACGCCAACTGCTCGCCAAGAAAGTGGTTTTTGAAGAATAATCTAAATGTTATCTTTCTTCCATCGTAAGGATAGGCGGCCACCTTGCCGTGGTCGTCTTCTAAGACAACCGGTTGGAGAACTTTTATATATGGCATCGACTTTTTTTGCTTTCTTAAGCCGGTGTCCCAAACCAATTTTGCAATTTCATGGGCGCTGCCATCGAGGATTGGAATCTCAGGGCCTTCGACTTCAATAGTCAAATTGGTTATGCCCATGGCTGAGACTACCGCTAGGAGATGTTCTACAGTTCTTACCTTCAGCCGTTCGTTGCCAATGGTGGTAGCGTATGTGGTATCGACGACGGTATTTATGTTAGCGGAGAGGGATGCCTTTTTGCATGGCCTGTAAAATACGATGCCCGTATCTACCGGCGCTGGATGAAGTGTCACCTTGCAGTAGGCGCCGGTGTGAAGGCCGACACCCTCAAAGTAGATACAATCCTTAATCGTTCGCTGTGTCCTCATAACTCGTATTAGTTAAATGCAAATTATGTGCCAGCGATAAACCCGCTTAGAATCAAGAATTTACTTTAACAATATGTATAAAAAAAGTTGGTCTTGTGGCATAAAAGACACAGCTAAACTTCCCCGCCCACTACGATTGCTGGTATTCTTAACGTTGGCAGCGCGTCTGAGACCGGCACGCCCTGGCCGTCCTTGCCGCATGTACCTATTGCAAACCCAATATCTGAACCTATCATATCAATGGCCTTTAGGACTTCCGGGCCGTTGCCGCAGAGTGTTGCCCCTTTGACAGGCTCGGTGATTTCGCCGTTTTTAATGATATATCCCTCCTGAACGTCAAAGACAAAGTCGCCGGTGACGGTATTGACCTGCCCGCCGCCCATCTTTCTGACGAAGAGGCCGTCGTGGGTGTCTCTGAGGACTGCGCCAGGGTCGGCCTTGCCCGGGGCAAGGAATGTGTTTGTCATACGCGGGATGGGACGGCTGCGGTAGGATTCCCGTCTGCCGTTGCCGCTAGGTGCAACGCCGTCTTTGATGGCATTGAGTTTATCGTACATATATGCGGTGAGGACTCCGTTTTCGACGAGGCAATTTTTCTGAGCCTCAGTGCCCTCGTCATCTACCCTGTATGAGCCTCGTTTACCTTGCAGGGTTGCGTCATCGATGACCGTGATTGAATCTGACGCCACTTTTTGGCCGAGCTTATTGGCATATACGGAGAGTCCCTGTCCTGCCAAATCGGCCTCGAGACCGTGGCCTATGGCCTCGTGTATCATAGTACCGCCGGCCTCAGAAGATATGACAACGGGCATCCTGCCGCCCTTGACGCGCCTTGCACTCAGCATCAATATTGCCCGATTTGCCGCCTTTTGGGCAAGCGTTTCTGCTGTATTATTGTCGGGGTTTTCGTCAAACAGCTCAAAACCGGCAAAGCCGCCCAGGCTTTCATATCCTGTCTGAATCGTGCCGTTGTCTTGTGCGATAACGGACACGGCAAGCAGGCTCTGCACTCGCTGGTCTTCTACAAGTGCGCCGTCTGAGTTAGCTATAGTTACCGACTGCACGAAATCGCTGTACGTGACGCTGACCTGGCGAATCCGGCGGTCAACTGCCCGTGCGGTTTTGTTTGCAAGGCGGATGAGATTGATTTTATCTGCCATTGGGATATTGTCTGGCATTCGTTTAATAATGAAATCTGTTTTTGGCCTGATTTTCTCAAGATTGAATGTGGGGTTAAAGGCCTTGGCCTTAACCGCCTTGCTTAGGGAATGTGCCGTTTCTAGCAGCGTGTTTTTTGTGAGGTCATTCGTATAGGCGTAGGCGGTCTTATTGTCATAGAGGATTCTGATGCCGATGCCGCGGTCTATGCCGGCTGAGATTTTTTCTATTTTATCGTCCTCCATTTGAATAACGAGAGGTGTTCGGTTTTCAAGGTATATATCAGCGTAATCGCCGCCGGAAGATAGGGTGGCCTTAATAAGGGTCTCGAAAAATTCTTCGCTCAGCATGTTTAAAGCTCCTTTGCATTTATTCGAAAAATAGTATACAATCATTATACAACATTGACTCTAATTTTAGGTAAAGGAGCGGGGGATGCCGGAGATAGGGATAATCGGAGGCAGCGGCGTATACAGAATGCCATCAGTGGAGCTGATAAAGGATGCGGCGGTTGATACGCCGTATGGGGAGCCGTCGGATGCCTTTAAGCTCTTGCGAGTCTCTGGGGTAGAGGTAGTATTTTTAGCCCGCCACGGGGCAGGGCACACAATGCCACCGCATAAGGTCAACTATCGCGCGAATATCTGGGGCTTTAAGTCGCTGGGTGTAAAGAGGCTCTTGTCCTTGGGGGCGGTTGGGGGGATAAATCCCGTATTAGCCCCTGGCGCCATAGTGGTAGCTGATCAGATAATAGATATGACGACAGGGCGGGCATCGACATTTTATGAAAAAGACGAGGTTTATCACGTAGATTTCAGCGAACCGTTCTGCCCGGAATTAAGGGCAGCATACATAGAGGCGGCGCGGGCGATAAATTTGCCAGTACTGACACGCGGGACATATATCTGCACAAACGGCCCACGATTTGAAACAAGGGCTGAGATTAGATATTATTCAATAATCGGGGCAGATATGGTGGGGATGACAGCAATGCCAGAGGCCGCCCTAGCCAGAGAGGCCGAGATATGCTACGGCACAATAGCAACAGTAACAAACCACGCCGCCGGAATAAGCACAGAGAAACTAACAACGACCGAGGTCATCGAGACAGTAAACAATGCCTCGATAAACCTCAACGCCCTGCTTTTAAAGACAATCTCACTGATAAAGCCCGAAAGAGACTGCCCCTGCAAGGACGCGCTGAAAGACGCGAAGCTATAGGCAATCGGAATCAAAATATCCTCATTTGGCTGTGAGACTATCCTACTATTTTTTCGTAGGAAATAGGATTTCCCTTGCCTTACTTCTTAACTCCTTCGTGCCGAATGGCTTAGTGATGTAGTCATCGCATCCGCTTTGGATTCCATCTTCTTTGTCAACATCCTGTCCCTTAGCAGTAACCATTATTATCGATACTTCATTCATGCCAAGATCGTGTTTAACAATTTTGCATAGTTCATAACCATCCATGTTTGGCATCATAATGTCGAGGAGTACGAGTTCAGGCTTTTTAGCCTTTATTGTTTCAAGCGCCTCTTCGCCGCTTCTGGCTGTGAGAATATCAACACCATCATTCTCAAGAGGTTCGAGTGTTTGTTCCATAAGTCTTCTCATGTACTGCTCATCATCTACTATAAGAATAGTCGGCATCGTAATTATCTCCTTTTATTTATTTTCCCTTTTTCTCTATAATTATCTTGTCATCTGTCAAGGCTTTTTCAAATGCTGCTACAACTTTTGGATCAAACTGACGTCCCTTGTATTTATTCAGTTCACTTAAGGCCTCTAGTGGAGTTAAAACCTTCTTTCTGTTTGGCCTTTTGTATGGCCTTTTTGATGTCATTGCATCAAATGAGTCGGCAACGGCTATGATTCGAGCTGATATGGGAATTGCCTCAGCTTTGAGCTTTTCAGGATAAGCTTTATTACCGCCGTCAAAGTGTTCGTGGTGAAATTTAACACCTGAAGAAATATAACCCTTAAATTCGTCTATGTTTGATAGTATCTGCTCACCGTAAACCGGATGTTGTTTGATCTCCTCGAACTCTTCGTCTTTTAAGTTAGCCTTCTTAAGCAGCACCTTGTCTCTGACGCCTATCTTTCCTATGTCGTGAAGGGCAGCCGCAAGCTCGAGCCTCTCAATGTCATCGTCTTTTATGTCTTCATAATACTCTGCGATAGCAAGACTGTTGTGCCTTACTCTTTCTGAGTGCCCTCCTGTGTAGGAATCGCGTTTTTCTAATGTCACGATGAGTGTTTTGGCCATTTTAATAACTGACTTTTTTAGAGATTCGTGAAGGATTGCATTGTCCATTGCTACAGCCGCATGTGATACCAAAGTGCGGAAGAACTCCAGATCACTTTGTTTGTAGTGATATGGTTTTTTGGTGCTTGCTGTAACTATGCCAAGCGTCTTTCCTCGTGCTTCTATAGGCGAGTAAATTAGAGAGCTGATAGCGTCCGTCTTGACTCTGTTGTCAGACTGACAATCGTTTATTATATTGGCTTTGCTTGTCAGAAGATTCTTAGATATCTCTTTTATAGAATCTACCGGCCAACCGCCATGAGCTATTAACTCCAGCTCTCCTGTTGCTTCGTTTTTGAGCATGACGGATACATTATCAGCCTCAACCTTGCCCTCAACCTTACCAGACACATATTTGATGAGAAAGTCTGCTATCCCCTTAACATCAAAGGTATTGAAATTTTCTACAAAATCATGCAGCATTTTGAGTTCGTCATTTTTAGCCAGTGTAACATCGGCAATTGTTCTTATCTCTGCTTCAGCTTCTGCTAGATGATTGAGGTATAGGGCTGTTACATCAACCCCGCGTTCGTCTTTGCCACGAACGCATCCTATTTTCTTGTCATGGACTTTTATAGGTAGAGTTTTAGTCAAATCGTTGCAGTCTTCACCATAAATTAGCTTGTCGTCATTGTCAAATACACAGATATTCGAGTTCATAGACTTTGTAAGCCTAACTAATAGCTCAGTCACATCTTGCTTCTTTAGAAGTTTCTTTAATTTAAAATCATCCATTTTTACTTCGCCTCCCATTCGTAAATCATGTAGTTTAATTCTCTAGTTTATCCTGATAGCCCTTAGCGACAGGCAGTGTGAAGTGAAACGTGCTTCCCTTCCCTTGAGTGCTTTCAACCAAGATTTTGCCCCCGTGTCCCTCTATGATTTCTTTACAGATATAAAGCCCGAGACCGGTACCTCCAGGCTTTGCCGTGTGGGTTTCATTCAGCTGGGTTAATTTTTCAAAGACCTTGTCAAGTTTATCTTTAGGTATTCCTACACCTTCATCTGATACTGATATCGTGATCTGATTGCTCTCATTGCAGTATCCAGCTTGTAATGTTATATCACCAGCGGTGCTAAACTTCAGGGCATTTCCAATCAGGTTTATTACCACCTGGAGAATTCTGTCGTAATCACCAACGGTCTCTGGTATATTATCATTGTTAACCTCAACCTTCATGTCGTTTTTTCGCTCGTCGGGAGGGGATGTTACTGAGATTGCGTGCATTAGCAATTTCTGTACGTTAATCTTATCCTTTTTCCAATGCATCTTGCCAGATTCCATTTTTGTAATGTCTAAAACATCATTAACAAGAGAGGTGAGACGCTTGCTTTCAGATATTATAATGGTTATGTTATCTCTTATTATATCTACAGTGCGTTTTACTTTTTTATCACTCATATCAATATGTGTCAATAGTCTATCATCGAAGGATTCCTCTATTAGTTCTGCAAAGCCGCGCACAGATGCCAGTGGAGTCCTAATTTCATGTGATACGTTTGATAAGAATGATGTTTTTCGCTCATTAATTGCTTTAAGTTCCAATGTGCGATTAAGGATTTTTGAGCTCATTGAAAAGAATAGCCACATCTCTAGTGACATCACAAAAAGTGAAAGCGCTATCCGCAATATAAATTTATAATTTCTGTTCGAGCTACTCTGCCGTTCATAGTCGTATACTGAGATATCGTCCTTATAGACTGTGACGCATATATACCAGTCAAATGGTTTATAATAGCGTACCCAAGTAATTGTATCATAGACATAGTTGTCAGGGTCTTCGGGTTTATCCAACTTATATTCAAGACCATCCGGTTTATCTGCAACTGAGGTCAGTTCTTCGTAAAGAGTTAATTTTGTTATAGGATTTATAATCTGTGCGATATTTGTTAACTCCATCCTCTTATTCGGATGAATAATGATAGTAGAAATATTGTTCGTATTTATTGATGAAAATATAAATATGGCGCTAGTTTTTGTGACTTTAATCTCTCGAATTCTTTGTCGTAAATTATCGATTGCAATACTTTTCATATTATTTACTGCCACTTCGATATCATTTACATTTATGCCGGATGCTATTATCCATCTCTGTTTAGGAAGATACTTAAAGTATATTAACTTAGTTTCATGCTTCATTCCTGTCCCAGTTGGCCCTGACCACTTGAAGGTGCTGTATCCTTCACCGTCTCTTAAGGCAGCATCTATCATCGCTGTTACGAATGCGTTGCCATCTGAATCCGTTGCGTTTGCGAATCTGTGACCTACAAGTTTTGAGTCTGGGTGGGCTAGCATTACGGAGTTATTATCTATTATAAAGACATAATTATCTTCCGTATATTTAAAGCTGCTGATAGTTTCCAATATTTTATTTGAATTCCGTCCTGAGTTCGCGCCCGTCTGCTCATCCATGAAGTTAATATAATTTTCAGCCATCATTGTTAGATTTTTTAGTTCCTTTTTCTTTTCCTGAATGGCTAATTCTTTATTTGACCTCAAGTCGTGGTCAATGCTGCTTACCATCTCATATACATTTCCAAGTACCGTTCTAACGATAGATTTTTTTATTTCATAGTTATCCTCTTTCTTAAGAAAATATATACCGAAAAACGCTATTATCATAACGACAATGGCTAGAACATATTTTATGAAAGCGCGTGATGCAAAAATATCTATTAGCTGGTTAAAGCTGAAATGATAACTGCTTCTGTTATGAGATGCAATCTTATTCTTCATGATCTAACTTTTTGACTAATCACCATCCTAAAAATATTTCATTACTGATCATACTCAATAGCCGCTATATAACCGCAATTTCCATGCCAGACAATATCGTTCATAAGTCCCTGATAATCCAACATATTTATTTCGATGTCATTCTAAACCATTGGAATCTACACCCACTTTACGGAATGGATTCCATATCGTCGGGGGGACTGTTCGCCATTCGCCCTTGGATGCTGTGTCATACTGTAGCCGTCCCGCCACAATGGCATGTATTTTTTAAACGATTCGGGTGTATAATATGTCTGTCTTTGGTGGTCAGGCTATTTTAATGAAGAGGAGGGTATTCATGAGGAGGATTAAAAAGAATAAGTTAATGTCCATGTACAGAAAGAAGAGGCAGACTGCCGCGGCTGACAGGAAGCCTTTAAAGAAGCGAATCAAAGAGGTTGCAATTAAAGAGATTGCAATTGTGGATATGCCCGAAGAGGTTGTAGAAGTGTCTGAGGCCATTGTTGTAAAAAAAGCTAGGATCAAAAAGACTGAAATAGCTCAGGCACCGTTGCCCTTTGTACCAGTTCCTGTACCAGCTGAGGAAAAGCCAATTAAGGAAAAGAATGTTAAACCTGTCGCGATAGAAGATGCCCCCGCGACTGGCTTCAAAAAGGTATATGTCGAAGATTCTAA
Source organism: Nitrospirota bacterium (assembly GCA_015233265.1). Taxonomy (GTDB): domain Bacteria; phylum Nitrospirota; class Thermodesulfovibrionia; order Thermodesulfovibrionales; family Magnetobacteriaceae; genus Magnetominusculus. The sequence goes on along the minus strand of JADFXZ010000018.1, from coordinate 13,088 downwards.
TATCTGCCGGGTCACTTTCAATCTGCCAAAAGAGGCTGCCCCTAATGCCGATTCTGTGGCAATTGCCGGGCAGTTCAATGACTGGAATACAACCTCACATATGATGCAGAAATCGCCAAACGGGAATTTCACCATCACTGTTGACCTCACGAAAGACCGTGAATACCTGTTTAAGTACATTGTCGATGGCACTCGATGGGAAAACGACTGGAAGGCCGACCGGTACGAAGGTGAAAACTCTGTTGTAGTGGTCTAAGCGGTGATGGTTTAAACTGTGATTGGTCTATTTGGCGGGACTTTTAATCCCATTCACTATGGTCACTTACGGGCGGCGCAGGAGCTGCGGGGCTTGTTCCATCTGGAGAAAGTTGTCTTTATCCCGGCCAATAATCCCCCGCTCAAAAAAGAAGCACTGGCACCCTCACGCCACAGGTTTGAAATGGTCAGGCTGGCCATTGATAGTCACCCCGGCTTTGAAATTTCAGATTGCGAATGCGGCTGCGAGGATGCGTCATATACTATTCACACGATACGAAAAATGACTGAGCAATACGCCAGTCGCACCCTGTATTTTATCATGGGGCTGGATGCGTTTTTAGATATGCCCAAGTGGTTTAAGGCAGAGGAAATCCTTGCAAGCATCCCGATTATCGTCATGGCAAGGCCGCCCATACCAATGGATGAAATATTAGAATCCCCATATGTTCATGATGTCGAGGTGGACGGCAAGGCCGGGCAGGTCAGGCTCAAAAATGGGAAATATTTGAGCGTTGCCCACATCACGCCGAATGACATTTCCTCCACAAACATCAGACAGGCTGTTAGAGAGGGCAGGACAATAAAATATCTCTTGCCGGAATGCGTGCAATCATATATAATCACTAATGAGCTGTATAAATAAATAGTGCAAAGGATGCAATTGCTGAAAATACCAGAAAAAGTTGAGCAAATACTTGGAGCCCTGCAGGCAAAGATGGCAAAGGACATTATAACGATGGAGATGTTTGAGGTTATGACGGCAACTGATTATATGGTCATCTGCACGGGAGACAGCGCGCCGCAGATTCGGGCACTTGCCGATAATGTAGAGATGAGGCTCAGGCAGCTGGGCAGCCGCCCGATGAGTATCCAGGGCATTAGTAACGCCAAGTGGGTGCTTCTTGACTACGGCGATGTGCTTGTTAATATCTTTGATGATGAGTACCGGAGATTTTACGAGCTTGAGAAACTCTGGCTTGACGCGCCAAGACGTATTGAACCAGACCAGCCCCCTGACCAGCTCATCAACAGACTTTCGACCGCCAAAGGAATTGCCAATGTTTAAATTTATGTCAGTAATCACTATAGCATTCCTATTTACCATATTCTACCTGTCTCTTTATAACATGAATACCGTGAAGGTTATGATTACGAATGATTTTTACTACGAGCTGCCGCAGATAGCGCTTATAATGATCTCGGCAACGGCTGGGTCAGCATTCATGTTTTTAGTATTCGTAGTCAGAGACACGAGAAACTATATAAAGACAAAAAAGATTCAAAAAAGGCGCAAGAAGGATGAGACCGTGCAACTGCACTATTCAAGGGCGATTCATAACTTTATAGGCAAACGCACAGATGACGCGATAAAAGACTTTGAACTTGCCCTGAAAGAAAACCCTGAGCATTGCCCGTCATTAGTAAAAGTAGGCGATATATACTTTGACTCTGGCGACTATGTTAAGGCGCTTGAGTACTATCAAAAGGCTGTAAAAGTTGACGAGCAAAACATAGAGGCCCTATCTAAGATTGCCGGAGTTAAGATGAGAGAGAATAAATACAGCGAGGCAGAGGATCTCTGTGAGAGGATATTGGGCCTTGAAGAGGACAACCTGACCGCCCTCTATTTAAAGCGCGATATATATGAAAGACAGGCGGCCTGGGATAAGGTATCAGCGACGCAACAACTGATAATTAACGTCTTGCCAGCTGGGACAAATGGGACGAACATAGCAAACGCCAAAGATCTTGAGACAGAGAGACTGCTTGGATATAAGTATGAGTACGGAAGGCAGTGTCTTGAGAGTAATATCTTGGATAGGGCAAAAAAGGAATTTAAAGAAATCCTGAAGGAAGATGACAGCTTCATACCGGCTCATCTGGCAGTTGCCGAGGTAATGTTAAAAGAGGAGTCTGCCGAGGCCGCCGTCACATACCTTGAAAAGGCAAGGGAGCTTACAAAGTCGGTAATCATTCTTGCAAGAATAGAGGATCTTCTGATAACGACGGGGGAACCGTCACGGCTGTTGAAGATATACAGAACGGCGCAGTCTGAGGACATGGCAAGCGACACTCTGAGGTTGTTTCAGGGGAAGCTCTACTACAGGCTGGAGATGCTTGATGAGGCAATGGATTCGCTGAAGGGCTTTGACTCGGGCGTATTTTATCCTGAGCTTCACATGTTACGAGGCGGTATTTATTTGAAAAGGGGAGAGTGCGAAAAGGCGGCTGAGGAATTTCTGAAGATTATAGACCTAAAAAAGGCATTGTGGATTCCGTACATATGCACACATTGCAAGACACGGGCTGATGAATGGAGCGGGAGGTGCCACCAATGCAGCAACTGGAACACCTTTACCTTTGACCTTCAGGGGATATGCAAGATATAAAATGTTTCACGTGAAACATTTTATTACAATTAGAATAGCCAGATATATTGTTTAATTGATTGAAACACAGCGAGGAGACAGCCACACGTGTTGAGCGATGAGCTGGACGATAAGATTAAATCTATAAAGAATAAGTTGTCCTTTGTCGATAATCTGAGAAAATCCCTCAAAGACAGGGTTGAGAGCAATATTACCTCACTGTTCGAGAGCAATATCGTCTTGCAGGAGCGCGTCTTCCAGAGAACGCTCGAGCTTGATAACACCAATAAGAAACTCCAGGCAGAGATAACGGAAAGAAATCAGATAGAAGAGGCCCTAAGGCAGAGCGAAAATAGGTACAAGCGGCTTGTTGGGGCTATTACAGACTATATGCACACGGTTGAGGTGCGAGACGGCGTTGCGGTCTCTACCAGCCACGCCCCGGGCTGCATAGGCGTTACCGGCTATTCGTCAGAGGAGTTTGAACGCGACAAGTATTTATGGTACAGAATGATTCACGAGGATGACCGCCATTTTGTCAGCTCTACCGCCGCGCGGGTATTAAGCGGCGAGACAGTGCCCCCGATTGAACACCGTATCTGGCACAAGGACGGCTCGATTCGCTGGATAAGAAATACGATTGTCCCTAGACACGACAAAGATGGACGCCTTACCGCCTATGACGGCCTGATCTCGGACATAACTGAAAGGAAACTTGCCGACGACGCCCTCAGGCAAAGCGAAACCAGATACCGCAGGCTGCTTGACGCCATTACCGACTACATTTACACAGTTGAGGTCAGCGACGGTGTGCCGGTATCGACTACACACGGGCCGGGGTGTGTCGCAGTGACGGGTTATACACCCGAAGAGTTTGTAGAGAATTCATTTCTGTGGCTTAGTATGGTTCCTAACGAGGACAAAAACGCAGTCGTCAGGTTGGGGAAAAAGGTGTTGTTTGGCGGGCTTTTTCAATCTCTCGAACATCGTATCATACATAAGAATGGACAAATTAAGTGGGTAAGAAATACCCCCGTTCCACGGTATGAAGGCGATGGCCATTTAGTTGCATATGATGGACTTATTACCGACATAACAGAACGAAAACTCGCCGAAGAGGAGGTCAAAAAGAACAAGGAACAGCTGCAGGACTTCTTCGACAACGCACACGATATGATTCAGATTGTCGATACCGACGGGAAGTTTCTATATGTCAACCGCTCGTGGCAGGAGACACTGGGATACACGCAAGAGGAGGTCTCCGGGCTGACAGTGGCCGGCATTCTACATCCAGATGACAGGGACAGGTGTCTTGGGATGTTTCATATGGTGCTATCAGGAGGGTCAATCAGCAATATCGAGATGACATTTATTAAAAAGGATGGCACCCCTATTGCGGTCATAGGAAGCGTCAACCGCAGCTATGAAGCCGGAGGCCCCACAGTTGCCCACGGTATTTTTCACGATTTTTCTGAGATTAAAAAGGCCAAAGAGTCCCTTGAGAGGATTAATGACCTGCTCGAACTCAGGGTCAAAGAAAGGACAGGCGAGCTGCTTCACGCCAATACCTATCTTGAGACAGTCTTGTCTTCCCTCACCGATGCCCTCTTAGTGGCAGGCCCTGACCACATTATTAAGACTATTAATCAAACGGCCACTGAGCTGCTTGGATATTCCGAAGGTGAACTCGTTGGAAAAAATGTAGTCGAAATATTTGAAGACGATATTATTGAATACATACGCCAGGCGCAGCGCAGCGGTTTTGCAAAAGACGTCCTTATGAATATGAAGACTAAGAAGTCTGACTCAATCCCTGTCCTTGCCAATCTCTCCAGGCTCGGTAATAAAGGAAATGAGACCATCTTGGCAGCCCACGATATGCGGGAGATGAAGAAATTTGAAGAGGAAACCAGGCGCATTCAGGTCAAGATGCTGACCTCTTCCAAGATGGCGACTCTTGGTGAGATAGCAACCGGCATAGCACACGAGATTAATCAGCCGCTGACATATATCAGCAGTTTCATTCAAGGCCTTCTCTATGATGTCAAAAATGGACGCTTAAATATAGACGATGCAGTCAACGACGCAAGGACATCATACAAACAAGTCGCACGAATCGTAGATATTATCCAACACCTCCGCACCTTTGGCCGCAGAGACGACATTGAGATGCGTCTGATAAATATTGAAACTGTAATCGACAACACTATGCTTCTCATGGGCGAGAGGATAAGACTCAGCAATATTACCCTAATTAGAAATATCGACAAAGGGATACCAAATTTTCTGGGGAACGCCAACCAGCTGGAACAAGTATTTATTAATCTCCTGCAAAACGCTATCGACGCCTTCCCATCCGGAAAGGCTGACGCGGTCATTCGCATAAATGCGCGCCATTCTGTAAGAAAGAAAACTATCATTCTGAAATTCTATGACAACGGATGCGGTATTAATAAAGATATTATCGACAAGATATTCGAGCCATTTTATACTACCAAAGAGGTCGGGAAGGGCACAGGTCTTGGCCTGTCTATTGTTTACGGTATCATAAGCGAACACAACGGTACAATACTCTGTGAATCTCCGTCTGGCAAGGGCACGGTCTTTACGATTTCTATACCGGTGGGAGGGACTGTTGGAAAGTGATAAGATTCTGATTCTCGACGACGAACAGATCGTTATCGACGCTATTTCGAAACACCTGAGTAAATTCAACTACAACATCTACTCTGGTAAAAACGGCAAAGAGGGCCTGGAATTATACCACGCGGAAAATCCAATCCTGATAATGCTCGACCTCAGGATGCCAGTTATGGACGGTGTGGAGTTTCTCAGGAGGATAAATTTAACTCCGACTGACCCATGTTCGGTAATCGTCTTAACAGGCCACGGAAGTGACGATGATATGGAGAGATGTTTTGAGCTTGGGGTCAGCGCTTTCCTACGTAAGCCTTTTAATATATACGAACTTTTAGGCATGGTCTCGCACTCGATTGCCTTAAAGAAGGTTGAGCTTGACCTAAAGGCACAACTAATTCAACGGACGAAGATGGAGGAGGAGCTGAGGAGCTATCGCGACCACCTCGAAGAACTCGTCCAAACGCGCACTCAAGAGCTTCAAAAGGAGATTGTGCAGCGCACTAATGCGCAACAACTTGCCATGCGCTCACTCAAAGATAAAGAGGTGCTGCTTCGTGAAATTCACCACAGGGTAAAGAACAATCTTCAAATCGTATCGAGCCTCCTTGACTTGCAGACAAAGTATATCAAAGACACCGAAACGAAGGAAATGTTCAAAGACAGCCAAAATCGCCTGAAAACTATGGCCCTCTTACACGAAAAACTCTACCAGTCTGACAATATGGCAGAGATTGATTTCGCGAAATATCTTACTAATCTCCTTGACCACCTGTATCGCTCCTACTGTGTGGATTCATCCCGCGTCTTAATGAACACAGATATTCAAAACGCGACAATCGGTTTAGACACCGCTGTGCCGTGCGGCTTGATTATCAATGAACTCGTCTCAAACTCACTAAAGCACGCGTTTAAAGATGGCAACAGAGGCAGCCTCAGTGTCAGCCTCCATAAATCAGACGACGGCCAGTTTACACTTACGGTCAGTGATACAGGCATTGGATTTCAGGCCGAGATTGATTTAAAAAACTCCAAGAGCCTGGGGTTGCGCCTTGTAAATGCCCTCGTTGTTGACCAACTTGAAGGCACGCTTGAGTATGACTCAAATAATGGGGCCAGCTTTTGGATTACATTCAAAGAATTAAAATACGGTACGAGGGGTACTAAAGATGGACAATAATGTCACAAACGGTTCGACCGCCAGGATTCTTGTCGTAGAGGATGAGACTATTGTTGCTATGAACCTCAAGGACAAACTGCTTGAGCTTGGCTTTACAGTTACGGCTGTTGTGTCAACAGGTGATGACGCGATAAATAAGGTAGAAGAGGATGCCCCAGACCTTATCCTTATGGACATCGTCCTCAAAGGGGAACTCGACGGTATTAAAACGGCGTCAATTATACACAGCCGCCTCGATATTCCAATTATCTATTTAACTGCCTTTTCAGACAACAATACCCTCAGCAGGGCAAAGCATACCACTCCCTATGGATATATCCTGAAACCTTTCGAAGAACGGGAACTTTATATAAATATAGAATTTGCCTTGTACAGGCACAAGATGAGGAGAAAACTGCGCGAGAGTGAACAGTGGCTTCTGGCCATTTTAAAGCTCATGTCCGCCGCCGTCATAACAACTGACCCAGAAGGCACAATTATGTTTATGAACAACGGGGCTGCCGCCGTAACCGGCTGGGGGGCGGCTGAGGCCATCGGTGAAGAGCTGGTCACGGTATTCGACGTTACCCCGTGTAGTCCTCTGCAAAAGGCAATCGATGAGGGGATGGCCATTGGCACAGACTGTGTGTTAACCACTAAAACCGGCACAAAGCGTCCGGTTGGCTTTAGCTCTATTGCCATTTCAGACGATCAAAGCAAGATAATCGGCGTGGTAGTAGTAATTCATAACGCCGTGGACGCAGATGCAACGGCTTAGGTTTAAAAGTTAAACTCTAATGCACGTATATGTTAAATTAATCTAAGGGAGCGATTTTATGAAATTGTCAATAACGGCAGGCAAGTCTTTCGACATGAAAGAAGGCGTATCAATTTACGAAACCCTCAAGGCCAACAGCGTATTTCTCGTCTCACCGTGTGGCGGCAAGGGCACATGCGGCAAGTGCCAGGTGAGGGTGACAAGCGGCGGGGCGGTGGTCAGGTCATATGGAAAGCTTGGCCAAAAGGAGCGTGATGACGGCCTTGTGCTTGCGTGCCTGACCAGCGCTGATACAGATCTGCAGATTGAAATCCCAGAACACTCCAAACTCGTCTTGGGCGGTAAGATTGCCGTCAGTATATTTAAAGACACAGCCGCGTATCTCAAATCATACGGCTTGGACTTTGAACCGCTTGCTAAACGCGTTTCTCTGACACTTCCCCCGCCAACCATTTCGGACAATATCGGCGACCTTGAGCGGCTGACCAGGGCACTTGCCGAGCTGGGAATTGCTAACATGCAGTACTCTCACGGTTTTACCGCCACAGTTGCAGACATTATTAGACAAGGCGGCTTTAACGCCACGCTGTCATACTCAAAGACGAACAACAATACATCTTTCGAGGCAATTGCTATCTATCCTCAGGGGCAAAACCCCGGCCGCTACGGCCTTGCCGTTGACATTGGCACTACTACCGTTGTTGTCTATCTCGTAGATATGGCCGATGGTACAGTCATTGACACTGGCTCAACCTATAACTCCCAGACCAAATACGGCGACGACGTTATAACACGCATTATCAACGCCACCGAAGGCGGCGGCCTCGATGACCTACGCAATACCGTAGTTGAAGATATCAACACAATCGTGGATTTCTTCAGTTCGAAGCATAATGTAAAATCCAGCGAAATTGAGGCTGCCGTCATATCCGGTAACACCACAATGGCCCATATCTTCTGGGGACTCAATCCAGCGGCCATTAGAGAAGATCCGTACATTCCAACCCTGAATTACTACCCGCTGTGGAACGGTGCTCAGGCTAAACTTTCTATTAATCCGCAGGCCACGGTCTTCACAATCCCAGGTATAGCCAGTTACGTCGGCGGCGATATTGTCAGCGGGATTCTTGCCTCGAAGATGCACAGAAGCACCGGCATATCGCTCTTTATGGACATTGGAACAAACGCCGAGGTCGCCATTGGTAATGATGAATGGATAATGACGGCGGCGTGTTCTGCCGGGCCGTGTTTTGAAGGCGGCGGGATAAAGTTCGGCATGAGGGCAACCCAAGGGGCAATCGAATCAATAACAATTGACCCTGTGACGCTCACACCATCTATCAGCGTAATCGGCGGCGGTGTCCCCGCCGGGATTTGCGGCTCAGGTATGATTGACGCCATTGTCGAGCTGTTTAAGACCGGCATAATAAATCAAAAGGGTGTATTCAACCGTACTAAGACGCCGCTTGTAAGAGAGGGTGATGAGGGGCTTGAGTTTCTGATTTACAAGGCCGATAATCAGCAGCGAGACATAGTGCTGACAACTGTGGATATGGAAAATCTAATCAGGGCAAAGGCCGCAATATTCGCTGGTGTCTCACTGCTGCTGCGAGAGGCAGGGCTGACCCTCGATATCTTAGAAAAGGTCTATGTTGCCGGAGGCTTTGGAAACTCCCTCAACGTAGAGAAGGCCGTGACGTTTGGAATGATTCCAGACCTGCCAGCAGAGAAATACGTCTTTTTGGGAAACACGTCCATTATTGGGGCATATCTTACGCTGATGTCTGATACGCTGCGAACAGAGCTTGAGTCAATAGCCTCCAAGATGACGTATATCGAACTCTCTGTAGTCGGTGACTACATGGACGAATACATGTCGGCCATGTTTATCCCTCACACGGATTTGACGAAGTTTCCAACGGTTGCGGCTGCGTTAGGCTTTTAATGCCAATAATTGAGCTGCTCGATAACACACTCATCGATAAGATAGCAGCCGGTGAGGTGATTGAAAGGCCCGCCTCAGTGGTGAAAGAACTCGTCGAGAATTCCCTTGACGCGGGCAGCTCAACTATCAAAATAGACATCTTAAACGGCGGCAAGCACCTTATTCGCATTGCGGACGACGGCTGCGGCATGGCAGCAGACGACGCACACAACTGTATCAAGCGCCACGCCACCAGTAAGATAAGACAAGAGAGCGACCTGTTGAGGCTTCAAACGCTGGGCTTCAGGGGCGAGGCGCTGTCCTCCATTTCGTCCGTCTCAAGAATGACAATCACTACCGCCCGAGCAGACTCTCCTGCCGGCACCGCGATAGAAATACACGGCGGTGCGGTCAAAAACTTTCGGCAGTGCGCCGCCATCGGCACAACTATCGAGGTGCGCGAACTGTTTTACAACACCCCGGCCAGAAAGAAATTCCTCAAAAGTACACAAAGCGAACTGTCCTATATTCTCGATACAATCACTAACGCTGCACTGTCTTACATCAACGTAGAATTCGTTGTCAATGTCGATGAGCGGCAGGTGATGGCCCTACCCGGTGCCCCAACGCTTGAGGAGAGGATACAGCAAATCTACGGGGGGAAGTTTTTAGACGGTCTATTGCCATTTAAAAAAGAGTCTCAGGGGGCTTCAATTGAGGGACTCTCTTCAAAAGAAGGCAATTACAGGCGCTCCAAAAGCCACCAATATATGTTTATTAATCAGCGGCCAATCAAGGACAATGTCCTCAGATATGCCGCGTATCAGGCATACAAGACACTGCTCAGAGACGCTCAGCACCCAATTTTTTTCCTGTATCTCAAGTTAAACCCCGCCGAGGTAGATTTCAATGTTCATCCGACAAAAAAAGAAGTCAGATTTGCTGACCGCGACTTCGTATATCGCATGACCCTGTCATGTATTGGCAAGGCCATTATTAAAAGCCCTGACTCTGGGCAGCAGCACATGCCAGACAGTACATTAACCGCAGTCGAATTTCAGGCAATCAGCTCCGCTCCTCCAATAAATATGGACCATGTTTTTTCTGAAAACACTACAGCTGCCACAGCCCCAGCAGTAAATGCCACAGCCAATCATGTCCCTGCGGCCTTGCCCCTTAGTCATGCAAGGAATTTTATCTACCTCGGAGACGTATACGCGGCCTACGCCCACGACGACGGCCTCTACGTCATAGACCACCACGCCGCCCACGAGAGGGTATTGTATGAGAAATTTAAAACTTCCCACCGCCTCACCACAAACAGGCTGCTCTTTCCTTACAATGTAACGCTGCCAGTTCGGGAATATGCCCTGGTCAGCGGCAATATCAGTCTGCTTAATGAAATGGGTATAGAGATAGAGGATTTTGGAAGTGGCATGTTTATCCTACGGGCATTGCCGCTTGAGCTGTCAAGCGCGGATATTGCCGCTATTTTGTCAGACATTGCCTCAAGCCTTGTCGATGTAACAGTCGAGTCTCCGGTTGACATTATAAAAGACATTATCGCTAAGCGAATTGCCTGCCACGCCTCAGTAAGGGGAAAGGCAATGCTGTCAGACGAGGAATTATCACGCCTAATCGACGACCTGAGCGCCGCAGCCGACCCGGAACACTGCCCGCACGGCCGCCCAACACAGATATTTTTGTCGATCGACAGCCTTAGAAAGCAGTTTAAGAGGACGTAATCCTTCGACAAGCTCAGGATGCTTCCAGAAAATCATCCAATGCTGAAATCATCCCACTATGAAATCATCCTGAGCTTGTCGAAGGATGCCTCCGAATTATTTTTATAATCACATTCGGCAATAGCATCAGGAGGGAGCCGCACGCGCCGCAGCTCCCTGCCTCTCGTATCAGATTAGTCTATTACCTCAAGGTCTTCCTTCCTGAACATTGGAAAAACCTTAATCTTGTCGTGCGTGTTAAAGCCGAAGCGCTCGATGCTCAGCATGATACTACTTTGTACGGAAAATCAGCTCTATGGATTCTACATGTGGTGAGCGCAGCGCCGTTGCCAGCGTCCCCCAGAACGATGACGGGGCCATGTTCAGGCCGTTGAAATCAACGACGAGTTTTGTCTTACGTTTGTCATCATAGAGTTTTTGAATGGCGGCCTGGAGTTTTGTGTTTGCTTCGTAAAAATCAGTCGGTCTCTTTATAACCTTCGAATACTACAAACGTCTTATTTATGACTCTCATGTTTAACTTCTCCTCATAAATCAGATAAACATTTAAAATAAAGGTTTATCTGATCAGGGGTATTAACGTTCTTTAGTCAGTGCCGCATATCTTCCATAGTCACTCCTGCGTGGGATTGTTATATTTATCTCATTGCCAGGCTCGTTAAACACGGGATTATAGCCCATATCCTGCATTGTCCAAAGTCCCCTGCCGTATGTGGCAGTTACAGGGGGGCACTGATTAGGAATCTCCTTGTGAAATCCCGCACCTTCATCACGAACGGATATGATAAGTGCATCAGCCGTAAGCTCCCATGTGATGGTTATCTCTTTCGTGGTTTCTTCCTTGTTACCGTGAACCCTAGCGTTTTCGAGCATCTCGATAACCGCAATCTCGGCCTCGGTCTGTTGCTTTCCGGGGAGTTCAGCAATAACAGGCAGCAGATAGTTCCTCATAAACTTCCCAAGCAACACTGTGTCGCTATAAATCCTAACTGCTGGCATAATCTCATCCCTCCCGTAATCAGCTACTGCATTTCGATAATGATAATTGTAACGTCATCGTCAAAATCTCTTTTGATACATGCCTGCATGTCAGAGATAAGAAATCTGGTCATGTCTGCAAGAGGCACAGAGCAATTTTTCTCTAAACAGGCAATCACCCGATTTAACGGAACGGTCTCCGAATTGACCGCCTCACCCTCAAATAAACCATCAGTATAGATAATTAGCCGGTCTCCTTTCCTGAATTCGTGTTCTATTTCATTAGTAGTCAGCTCAGAAAATACGCCAAGAGGCGGGGCAGATGTCTTAAGTTCGATTAGCTTGCCTTCTCGCAACAAAAAAGGCATAGGCTGCCCTGCGTTTGAAAAGATAAGCTTTTGCTGGTCGAAGATAAAATACATCCCAGCCACAAACTTAGCCTCAGGAGACAACAAGTCATAAATATCGCTATTAACCGCCGCCAAAAACTCACTTGGATGTAAATTTGGCGCAGAGCAGTGGTCGATAACAGATAAAATTCGCATCGAGATAATTGCCGCTAAAACGCCATGTCCGCATGTGTCGGCTACGAACAGGCCCGCCTTGCCATTTGGCATTTTCTTAGGAAACCAGAAGTCTCCGGAAATACCATTGGACGGTTGATTAAAAAAAACAGCCTTTAATCCGGCATTTTTAAGGACGTTTTCAGTCTCTCCGGAGTTTGTCAAGAACTTTTTTTGAACCATGGCGGCGTTACGCAAATCTGATACCCTTTCCTTCATAAGCAGATGTCTTGCTGCAAGATTTCTGACCCTTGCACGAACTTCAGCGAGTTGAAACGGCTTTCTAATATAATCATCAGCACCGGCTGAAAAGGTCTTTTCGATTTCAGCAGCCATAGAGTCAGTCTTGGCCGTTAGCATGATTACAGGTATATCCATCGTCAACTGGTTTTTTTTGAGCGCACTCAAGGCCTGATAACCATCCAGCCTGGGCATCATAATGTCAAGCAAGATAAGATCAGGTACAAGGTAAATTTGTTCTGACTGATACAATAAGTTTCTATCGGAAGTTGTACTGATTTCCTGACTATCCTTTTCTTAGGCCGTCATTCCGGCTTGTCCGGAATCTGTACTTGATATTGCAGAATAGGAAAAATCATCATGAAACAACCATTTAAGGGACGATTCCGGACAACAGACTGTGTCACAATAGAAAAGCAGCCAGCCCCCCCTTTTTT
>JADFXZ010000256.1 GCA_015233265.1 Nitrospirota bacterium | reverse complement strand
TGGCGTATTGACCATCCGCGACATTGATGTTGTTAGATATCTCAATATTTGTGGCCTCGATGATTATAGCGCCGCCGGTTGGGGAGGCCTCTTTGGCGTTATCTAAAATACCACCGACAACTCGGTTTAACTGCCATTTATCAAACCTGCACTTGTATAGTTTGTCGTCTATTAACAAATTGAGTTTCAAAGGAGACGGCATCATCAGTAATGGTGTCGCCTGTTTAAGGAAGTTGGCAAGCGATTGGACTTCCATAAAAACAGGGGTGTTCTTTGAAAACTCCGAGAGTTTCCTTGCAATATCCTTAGCATGTTCTATTGAACCGCTGAGGTTGTCAAGCTCCTCGTATGCCTTGTGTCCGGGGGTCAGGTAGTTCTTCGCTACGAATATCTTTGAGGTGAAGACATTTACCAGAGAGCTGAAATCATTGGAGATATCCGCGGCAAGGCATCCGATTACATCCATCTTGTGATTATGCAGGATTTGGCTCTCAAGGCGCTCTTTCTCCTCTTGCCGTCTTTGCAGCTCGTCAATCATATCGTTAAATGATTCGGCCAACTGACCGAACTCATCGTTGGATAAGACGGGAATCTTCTTAGGAAAACTTGAATCCCCTAAATTCCTTACGCTATACATGAGCTTTCTGACAGGCAGCGAAATATGCCTGATAAAGGCATAGGTTATGGATAATCCCAGCAACAGAAAAAATATGGTCGTCAAGATGCTTTTATAAACAGTTAATTCCATTTCATGAAGTAATAACTTCCTCGAAAGAACCACTGTCACAAAACCCACCAGACGTCCCGGTTTAGTGTTCTGCGTGTGGGCAATTTCTGTTGCATACCCTGTATATGCCGTAACGGGCGACCAAAACTCAACGGCATTGCCATATTCGGCGTGAGACGCCACAGGATTAGTCTTCATCCTCGCGATGTTTTGTTCTAATACCTTTGGGTCAGAGGCGCTTATAGTATACTTATTGATACCTAAGTCTTTCGTTTTATTAAGAATGAGTTTGCCATCGGCATTGAACACAGCGACAGAGACAGCATCTTCATGTGCTAAGACGGCATCGGCATAAGGAATTATCAAACCCTCATTCTCCGTAAATATCCCTATTCTGGCATTCGTGGCAAGGAGCTCGACAATCAGCACCCCTTCGAGGATTAACTTATCCACCAGAGATTTCCGTTGTATGGAAATAAACCACGCCGAACAAACGGACGAAAAGATGATTACGAAGACCGCGGCGGTGATAAACACCCGTCTGCTGAAGCTGTTAGGGTTGGTGTTGGACATTTTTACCGAATTGGTCAAGATTAATATTAACAAACGCCTTGTTTGTATAATTATCTTTGAAGGCAATGGACATCTTCATGGCCGTCACCTGATTGATGGCTACCCTTGCAATTGTGGCCTCATAGACCTTGTCCTGCCTGAGGCTGCCGGATTTGACAATATTGCCAGTCTGCTTGCCAATTTCATAAGGGTCGATATTCAATGACATCACTGCACCCATTGCAACGTGTCTTTCAGTAAACGTAAGCACCGGCAGGTTAAACTCTATCGAATGGAGCATGATAAATTCCATATTTTCTGGTGTCACCACGGTCACATCCGGCACTATCCACAGGGCGTCAATCTTACCCCTCATAGAATTAAGGACAGACGGCACGTCTTTGGATGACTGCACCTGGCCCTCTACAAGGGTAACTCCCTGATGCCTCGCCGACGCGACGGCGCCTTTCATAAAATTATCCATGTTCATAGGGTTATATATTACCCCCAGACGCTTTATCCATGGGAAAATGTCTACATACGAGGCGACCTGCTTATTCGCCGGTATCTCCATGCTTACACCTGTGGCCGTGCCCCGAACCACCTTAGAGGGGTTGAGCACCATCATATATATAGCTGGAATGTCTTTAAATGCCAGTGATTTCGACAGCGCCTCCTCACCTACGGCGACAATCAGACCGGGCTTTGATTTACTTATCTCATGCGCAAGCCTGACACCCTCAAAGTCAATCGGGATTATCTTTTTGACGAGACAGTTGCACGTGGATTCAAACCCTTTTATGGCGTCTTCATATGGTTTAACCGCACTGCTTTCTATAATTGTTACATCGAGCGCCGCGGCTGAGGACACGCACATGACAATGGCAACCGCGTTTATCAATATCAGCGCCTCGAATATTTTTAGCCTTTTCATATTCCTTTTATTGTAACATTCTGTGTATCATATACACAGCGCGTAACGACTATCTCTGTACAGCAATACCACAGCATAATATAATAACAGATGAAACTATAAAAATGAAACAAGAAATAAGATATATGATAATAATCCTGCATATTCTTATTGTTGGATTATTTTTCTATCCGGTTGCTCTGAGCGCCCTCAGTGAATCAGAGGAGTCTGTGTTGTCCATGTATTTCAACAAGAATGAGATGGCGGTAACTCCGACGAGATACCTTAAGCCTGTATCGCAGTCTGCTGAGAATATTGTTGTAATAACCGCCGAGGAAATTAAGACCCTCAACGCCAAGACTGTCCAGGAAGTAATTAAGTATGTAACAGGGACATTTGTCATTGTAAGGGCTGGAGGTGGAGGCGGTATTCCCAGAATTCAAGGCTCCGAACCTCAACACACCAAGGTACTCATAGATGGTGTGCCAATTAACAGCCTGTCTTTGGACATGATACCTCTGAATACTATCTCTGTGGGCAACATCGAGCGAATAGAGATCATTAAAGGACCTGCATCGTCCGTCTGGGGGTCTTCACTGGGTGGAGTTATCAATATAATAACAAAAGACGCCGGTGGGACAAAACCAGCCGATGTAAGCGTCACCGCGTCGTATGGCAACTATAACACTATGGATGACAGGATAGAGGCACGTGGCACGATTAACAAGTTTAGTTACTATGCCTCAGCTGTAAGAGAGGCTTCACAGGGGTATTCAAAGAATCTGCCGGTCAATATGGAATGGTTTTATACGAAATTAAAATATGATGTAACCAATGATTTGCAGCTTGGCGCCATTGGAAGTTATTTTAAAGACAGAGGTGAGCCGATACTACCCAATACGGACAGCGACAGCCACAGGTCATATTTCGTATTAAACGCCGATTACCGTATAAATGATGAGACG
>JADFXZ010000017.1:2233-22455 GCA_015233265.1 Nitrospirota bacterium | reverse complement strand
GCGACTTTGACCTGCTGTTTGGAGCGGCTAAGCTGAACCTGAAGATTGTCGAGATGCCAATCAGATACAGGCAGCGCCGCTACGGAACTACGAATATTGCCCGCTGGCGACACGGCTGGATGCTCCTGAAAATGGTAGTATTTGCCGCAAGACGGATTAAATTTGTATAAGCACGCCCAGTAAATATCGACGTCAATATACATATTTTTGTGAAACCATCAGCTATTCTAAACTATTAAGCTAGGATTTTTACCAATAAAGCCGATACTAAAGGCAGTGGATAGATTTATATTCAACAGCACACGCCAACGCCTGTGCTTGTGTGCACCGGAGGCAGACTTATGAGCTATACGATAGCGCCTTTTATAGGCATGAAACCCAGGAGTTTAGAGGAGCTTGTTCCAGCCGAGAGCTTAGAGACCTTAGAGTCGCTGATGAAACACTGGGCAGGCAAATTATACGAACCTTTTGAGCACGATATCGATAAAGGAAAAATATGTGACCATATCAAGTGGATTTATGCCACACATAAGCTTCAGGCTCCAAAGGTTGTTTATACTTGCAACCCGGAGCAATATAAATCCCTAGTGGCAGACGCACTTATA
The DNA here is from genome assembly GCA_015233265.1 of Nitrospirota bacterium. Lineage (GTDB taxonomy): Bacteria > Nitrospirota > Thermodesulfovibrionia > Thermodesulfovibrionales > Magnetobacteriaceae > Magnetominusculus. The sequence goes on along the minus strand of JADFXZ010000017.1, from coordinate 21,850 downwards.
AACGCAAAGGACACCCCTGTACATATTAACATGAAGGGGTATTTATCCAGAATGGTTAAAATACCCGCGTGGTTTTCATTGAATGTCGATAGTGAAACTTGCCAGATTGAGCGTGTTGCAGCCTCACTAAAAAATATAATTGCAAGGGTAGCATTTAAGAATAGTAAAGAGTTTGAACACTTTATCTTATCTAAACGTGATGTAAGGAGGGTTGCAACATCTGAGACCCGTGGCGGCCGATCAAATAGTCCTTCCCATGATTGGCTGCCTGATGCCCAGTTAAATCACATGTTTAATGGCTGCGGGTTATGGGCAGACAGCGGCTGGTTCTTTTTATTTGATCTGATGTCGGCATTAGGTATTCGCAAAAACGAACTGATAGACAGGTATAGAAGGTTTCTGAAAAGCGGTGTTTTTGCATCGATGTTTTTTAAAAATAATGCCGTAATAGTCATCCAACCCCAAGTTACGCAACTGACAGACGACGGCAAGCTCCATTGTGACGGCGGCCCTGCAATGCAGTGGGCAGACGGGCACAAGACATACGCGCTTCACAACGTGCATGTGCCTGAGCATATTGCGCTGACCCCTCATTATGAGTTGAACCCTATGCTGATAGTGACTGAAAAAAACGCGGAGATACGCAGAGAAATAGTCAGAAAGATTGGGGCAGAGAGGATGGTAAGTTACTTTGGCGCCGTTGTGATTGATAAATATGAGGACTATGAACTCATAGAGCTGACTATAAAAGAGATAGCGATAACGGCAAGATACCTAAAAACAAAAAACCCATCCATTGGCACTTGGCATATAGAAGGGGTGCCGCCGGATATAAAGACATGCCTTGAGGCCCTGCAATGGCGCATAGGTGGATTGACCAGCCAAGCGCAAGACTGAAGCTGACATGATTCATAAAGCCATTAGGAGATCAGAATGAAAGCCATAGCCATCAACGGCAGCCCCCGCAAGGGCGGCAATACGGAGATTATGCTCAGGAAGGTGTTGCAGCCGCTGGAGGAATCCGGCTGGGCTGCTGAGTTGCAACAGATTGGCAGCCAACCACTCAGGGGCTGCATGGCGTGCTTTAAGTGCTTTGAGCTGCGCAACTTGAGATGCACCGTCCAGAAAGACGCGATGAACGATTATCTGCAGAAGATATTTGAAGCCGACGCTGTTATTCTGGGTTCTCCGACATATTTCGCTGATGTCAGCGCAGAGATGAAGGCACTGCTTGACCGCTGCGGCATGGTCTCATTTGCCAATGGAGGGGCGCTCAAAGGGAAGATTGGGGTTGCTGTGGTGGCCAGCCGCCGCGGAGGAGCCACTCATGTATTTGACACAATCAACCACATGTTTCTGATGTCGTCGATGATAGTGCCCGGCTCGATATACTGGAACATGGGCATGGGCCTCGAAAAGGGAGATGTGCTAAAAGATGATGAGGCGATGCGCAACATGAATCATCTGGGGCAGACCATAGCATGGCTTGGCACGGCCATAGCGGCAAGCCCGGACAAAATCCCCACCCCGCCCATCTCCGGGGTTTAAGACCGCTATAACAGGTTTGGCAGTACTGGGGGCTATTTAACCAGCCCCAACAGCCTTAAAGCAGCTCAATAGCTTTAGGATTAGTCAACACAAATAATATAAGGCCAACAGCATAAAGTATAGCTTTAGTTTGGCCTCTAATAGTTTTAGTATATCAAGGTAATTTATTTCTGTCAATCGAGCCAATTGCAAAATGTTTTCGCTGTCCGAATCCGCAACGTTCTGGATTCCCGTTTGCACGGTAATGACAGACAGGGGAAGACTGCACTTTGTTGTCATTCTCTCACCCAAGCGCGACAATAATTGCTCTATTTTTCCAATAAACCCTTCATTTCCCAATGGTTTGCCGGTACTCTTTCGGGAGTGCTAACTATACGAAAACCTACATTGCTAACTCTATCTCCTTGAGTGCCGAGATCGCGGAAAGAACAGCTCACGGCCTGAGGCTCATCGTACCAGCTGCCACCTCTGTTAACACGATAAATGCCAGCAGCTTCATATACGGGATTATTACCTCTATGGACAGCGTAAGCATTTTGGTTATAAACATCCATCACCCACTCCCATACATTACCAGTCATATCGTATATCCCAAGTTCATTAGGACGCTTTTGCCCTATAGCGTGTGTCCCATTCACCGAATTATCACTATACCAAGCGTAAAAGGATAGCTCTTCCTTGATATTTGTACCTGAATATCTCACATTCTTACCTCCTCCCCGGCAAGCATACTCCCATTGCGCCTCTGTCGGTAATCGATATGTCATACCTGTCTTTTCATTCAACTTCTTTATAAACCCCTGTACATCATCCCAGCTTACATTATCAACTGGATTATTATCCCCTTTAAATTCAGATGGATTATCTCCCATAACCTCCTTCCAAAGTGCCTGTGATACTTCATATTTCCCTATTGAGAAATTACTCACGCATACCTTGTGAACCGGGTTTTCCTCTTTAAGTCCCTCATTAAAAATATCTCCCATCTGAAAACAACCGCCTTTTACAAATACCATCGGGATATTATTCAAATCATAGGCATATGCTGCTTGGGATATAACCAAGATTGATAGCATTACTATTAACAGTTTCTTCATTTTGCAGCCTCCTCTTTTGAAGTTAAAGAGACACAATACTTAATTATACTAACTATTATATTTCGGGCCGCGTTAATTGAGGCATAGAGAGCGCTGCAATAACATCTGTATTTATTTAATTAACCCTTCATTTCCAAATGGTCTGCCGATACTCTGATGTAGGCGCATTTCTTTCATCTCCCTTTCTGGCCCAGCCTGCCCGAGATAGGCATTAAACAATATGACCATATCTGCGCCTTCCACCGCCTACACCATAAAGAATAAATCATAAAATATATTTATTAAGCTACAATAACTGTGATATGATATAATATTGAGGTAGTAATATGGAATAATTATTTTTGGAGATTTTAACTGAACATCATGATGAGCTTGTGGAGGGACAATGGCGATAATTGAAGGTTTCAGGGTAAAGAATTTCGGGGTGATTAAGGATGTTAGGAGATTTCAAAAGACTTCGCATAAGAGATTATAGAGTTATATTCGAGCATGACGGAGCTACCATGATTATTTATGAGATAAAACACAGAAGGGAGGCATATAGATGATAAAAACACAGGTAATAGAAGAAGACGGTAAGCCCTTTGCAGTAATAATGGACTATAATGAATACCTGAAATTTAAGGAAATCGAAGAAGACAGAGATGACTATTATTCGGCAGCTGAAACTAAGTTAAAGAACAAGAACTGGGTAACTCATAAGGATTTAAAAAAATCGTTAGGAATATAGCAGACGAGAGGTAAGCGCCATGTCTCAGGGGTTTAGAGGCTTTAACTCACGTCCCGCACATAGTCTTATACGTACAGTATCGGCAGTCGTCTTTTGGATTTCCCGTTGGGGTAAACGGTGTCTCAGGGTCGTGGATTTCATCGAGAATGCCGTTTATTACTGTTAGGAGTGGTTCAAATCGCCGGGGTTCATCTTTGAATAGCGGTATCTCAGCGCTCTCGTCTATATAGGTGCGTCCAAGCTGGATGAATACGCCGTTGATGGTCTCGGGGCTGACTCCTGTTTTAAGCGAATATAATAATAAATAAAACGGCATTTGAAGCGTCCCTATTGCCTCAGACCATGTGGCTCTGTCAGCGGCATCAAGCCGAGCGTGGTTTATCTCGAGGGAGCGCCGGTTTGCCGTTGTCTTATAGTCTGCTATATAGATATTCTTTCCATCACGCAGCTCCACCTTATCGAGGCGCCCTTTGAGATTATACCCGCGGTGGATTAGCTCAATCTTTTCCTCAAGGCTTAGGACTTTTATCTCGTGCCGTCTAATGAGAGGCATCGCGTATCTTCTTAGATAATCTGACATCCGGCGCCTGAGCTGCTTCTTTAACAGATACACCGCGCCCGCCGTGTCCTTTCCATAGAAAACTTCAAATCTGGCGTTTACAATTTCTAACATGCTGTGCTCGTCTAAATCAGCCTCACTTAATACGACTCCAACGAGGGGTTTAAAATATTCGCACAGTACCTCGTGGATGAAATTGCCAATGTCTATTTTCAGGAGTGCTCCTGTGAGCTGATCATTTTTCTCAAGGCGCAGGACATAGCGGTAGTAAAAGGCAAGTGGGCACGTTAAGTATGTATCAAGCGATGTAGCGCTATAGTTGAGCTGTTTCAAGACGTCAAGCAGAAAGCCAGTCTTGGCAACGGCGGCAGGCGGGATATTTTTCAGGTCAACATTGTACTGAATCGGTATAATTGCCTCTGATTGGAGCGGGTCTTTTTGTTTGTCCCACAGGATTTTCTCTATGAACCGGCTCTTTTCTTTTTTTACGTTTTCGACGAAAAATATGTGAACCTCCTTTGCCCCGGCAATCAGGGTATCAAAGTAGGAGGCAGCGAGGCGCTCTTTGTCGATGTGCGTGGGCAGCCCAAGTATCTGGCGCGCCTTAAAGGGCAGGAGCGAGTCCTCTATAGAGAGATTTGGCAGCGCGTCCTCATTTACATCCATGATATAGACGTTGTCAAATCTGATATTGCGCGTCTCCAGAAATCCCAATATCTGCACACCGCGAAGCGGCATCCCCTCAAACGGGCAGTAGCACGTGGCAACGTACCGCTTAAACAGATTAAAATATCCGGCTGTCTCAGTAAACACCACATCGCGCATCATCGAATTGGCTATCGAGAAGGCGGCAAGCGTAAAGCCTTCCGAAAATGGGAAGAAAAACGAGTGACGCCGCGCCGTGGACTCCTCATAAATATACGTTATCAGGGCAATGGTCGCCTCTGCAAAATCCCCCGTGTTTTTAAATGACAGATATGTCCTTATCGTCTTGTTGTGGATTGCCTTTAAATGTGTGCGTATCTCATTTATATTAGTCTCAATGCCGACCTCGACTATCTGTTTGGTAACGTCGTCAAGAAACTCCTCGTCCTGTTCTATCTCCCGCAGCGTAAGAAACGTCTTTGTCGAGTTTTCTTTAAGCCTCTGTTCAAGCGTGTGAAACATGATTCTGGTGGCGTCAGTTCTGCCCTTGAGATAGATATTTTTCGTATATGGATGCAGGATAAACTTGATATAAGCCGGTACATAGAGGCGGTCGCCATCGACAGACAGGACAACATCTATGAGATTTTCAAAAAAACCAAAGACAGGGGTGCGAAGAAGCGGATATCCGAGCGATACGTTGTAGGCATTAGCCTCAAGCATCGAAATCCCGTGGTGAAGAATAGGAAATACCGTCTCAGAAAGCGGCAGGGCAACAACTGTGCGCTCGTCCCTGTGGCCCGGGTTATCGCGCAGCAGGCGGCTCAGCGCAAACACCTGCCCGTGGGTGTCCGGGCTTTTGTAGATTTTTATTGCCGGTGCCGCAGACCTCTCAGGCTCAGATTCACTGGTGTGGCCAACCGCGCCAAGTCCTTCGAGGATGTGTCTCAAGGCGCGTGTTCGATGGAATATAAACAGTGCGTTATCCAATTTGGACAGGGCGTTAAAGAGGTCATTTTCCGATTTTGTTAAAGTAAAAAAACCCGAGAAGATAATCTTCTTAAAGGGACTTAAATCCACTTCCCCTACCCTTTCAGATACGATGCGGTAGCGTGTGGAACGGGTCGAAAAATTCGCACTTTGGAGGTATTCGTAGAACTCCTTGTAAAACAGGGACAGCGACTGCAGGTTTTTCAGTGTTTCTTTGGGAATCTTCTCATCGGCAAAGGTCTCAATCTCGCGTATCTTTTTATAAGGGATTTTCTCAATACAAAACTCCTCGAAATCACGGTAGAGCTTCAGCCCCAAGGGGAAGAAACTATCAGCGCCGATGAAAAAGCCATTCCCGCCAAGCGGATTCTTTCTGTGAATATTGAAAAGAATAGCGGCGGCGTCTATGGTCTCTGCCTTGCGGTCATAAATCCCCAGCCGCCCCTCATAGAGATAGTCAATAAACTCGTCCATAGAAAACAACAGCGGTGGGATAAAGGCCGCCCCATGGACCACCCCAACGGCCTTCCTCAGAAAATGAGACGGCCTCTTGCCGGGAAACACTACTATATTGCCAGAATAATCCCCGTTATCCGCACTTAGATGAGCCAGTACCTCATCTATTAGCCCCCTCTGAGGCTGGATGATTATAGTGTTCAATCTACCGTTACCCCTTCCAATAAATCTACGTATGCGATTATTCCCTCAACGCGGCATCCAGGATAGAGTTCCCTAAGCAGATTTATGTAGCCCTTTAATTGGTACACATAGCTCTCGCTCTTTTTCGAGCCGGTCTTAAAGTCTATGACCGTCACCAGCTGCGGGGTTATTACTACCCTGTCCATAATCAGCATCTCACCCAACGAGTTTGAAAACGTCTGCTCTTTCTTTACTATCATCCGCGGGGCTTTTGTAAAATATGGGACAATAAATGGACAGCTCAGAAATCGCAGGAGCGCAGCGCTCATCTGCCCCGCTGGGAATTTAAATGAGGACGCACTGTTTACGGTGGCGATTATATGCTCAAGCGATGCTTCGAAGCCGTCTTCTATATAATCGATAAAGGACAGGACGCGGTGAAGAAAATCGCCCCGCTTCTTCTCCATGACATTGAGGGAGTCCTCGGTATAAACCGAACTGGTGGGGGTAGATGTCTGGTGGTGGATGTGAAATTGCCCTTCGTCACCGTCTGAGCTCCTTGTGGCAGCGGCATGGGGTTTTTCGTTTTGGTGCATTGGCGGGGGCAGCTGCACCTGCCGGAAAATTCCTGAGATGTGTTTATTGGCCCTACCCTCAACGGCAATGACATAAAGTTCCGACTTTGCCCGCGTCAGGGCGACATAGAGGGTGTTGAGGCCGTTTACGGTGTCCTTTTTACGCTCCTCATCGTAGAGAAGCCGGTACGTATCAGGGTCAGTTATGCCGATAGATTTGAGAATCTTTTCGTTTAATTTCAGAAGAGTAATTCCATCTTTGGTCTCATACGTAACGTAATCCAACCCCTTGTTTCTCTCGTCATAGACCAGAACAATGACCACCTGAAAGCCCAGCCCCTTGGCCTTATGAACGGTCATAACGCGTACGGCGTCAGTCGTAATAGGCACATCGATAGTCCATGAGGCATCTGCCACGGCACTGCCAGAGTCTTCGTCAAGGGCCATAGAGATAAAATCCCGCAGGTTGTTGCTGCCCTTGTCTTCAAATTCTTTAATGACCTCAAGAAATTTGGCAAGCACGGCCTCTTTCTCCGAGACAGCATCTTTCTCAAAAGCATTCTCAAATACACTAAATACCCTGTAAATCTCACTGACCAGATCATAGAGTGGAAAAAATCCGGCTGCCCTGAAAAGGCCCTCGAAATACGTCTGCCACAGAGAGGCAAATCGAGTTTGAAATGCCTTATAACTGGGAGTATTGTCCCTGTTATAAAGGAAAAACTCCTTTATTTCCTCCATAGATATATTTTCTCTATCGACAATGGCCGCAAAAATTTCTCCCGTACAAAATGTGATAAAAGACAGGTCATCGATAGGGGAATCCAAAAAGTTTAATAGACAGACAAGCTCGCCCGTTATCTTTGACCTTCTGACGTCAAGACTGCTGAAGGATATAAATGGAACGCCTGCAATGCCTTTTTCTGCAATGGTTATTTCATTAAGCCATGAGGCCGCACGTAGGACATCGTCATTTTTTTTAGCAATGACAGCTATGTCACCAAGACTGTAGCCACGCCTTATGAGGTCTTCAACAATCGACATAAATCTGAGTTTCTCAGGCTCAGCCGCGGCATCATCGTCGTCTTGTTCAGCGCTTGCCATAAGTACCGAGACCTCAACACAGCCCGAGTTTTCGTTTCCAGGGCGGACATTCTGTGTGAAATCTGTAAGACCGCTTCGGGATGCCGCCTCGCTCAGGGCGTCATTTTCCAGTAGTGCATGCTTAAATACCAGTTCGTTGAAATCAATAATCCTCTGAAGACTCCTGTAATTTGTATCGAGTTCCCTGACAAAATGTTGGGCTGCGGGGAAAGGCGGCGTGTGCTCATAGCGCTTCATGATGCTGTAGTCGGCGTCGCGAAAGGCGTAAATCGCCTGCTTAGTATCACCGACAGCAAACAGGCTGCCGCCCTGGGCTATGGAATTTTCTATGAGCGGGGAGAGGTTTCTCCACTGAATAGGAGACGTATCCTGAAATTCGTCGATAAGATAATGATAGACTGTTTCACCTATCCTGAAATAAATGTCCGGGACTATGTCGTGCTCGATATACCCGGCAAGCATCATGTTTATATCTTCGATAAAGACAGTGCCGAGCTGTTTCTTTACACTTATCAGCGTATCATAAAACGCTTCGTATATTCTGATATACGGGGTATAGTAGGTGTGGGCGTAGTGGAGCGCGTAGCGGCTTATCAAGGCGGTTAAGTCAGCCCACAAGCCGCAGATGTGGTCGTAGGGGGCGCTTAGATGCCTGTCCTTGGGGCCTGGTTTTTTTACTGGGGGATTAGCTGTCCCTCTGCCTAATATATCTGCGAAGTTTCCCGCCCGAATGCCGGGGAGGATGTTTTTATAGGAGCTGCCGCCGTGTCTTTGCAGTCCGGTAGTTTCAATAGCGGCCTCTATTGCCTGAACTGCCTCCGCGATAGAGTTCTTTATGCCGGTCATCTCCTTATCGAGGGCGCGTGTAGATGGGCGCTTACCGGAGGCGGCCAATTTCTTATATATCTTCTTTATCTCAGAGAGAATCGTCTTAGATGGCTCCCAGAGATAGGGGCTTTCAGAGGGGCGCTGCTCAAGCAGGCATGCTATGGCGTCTTCCACAATTGCGCCCTCTTTTGAGCCTTCTTTGACGCTCCTCAAAAACAGCTCGAAGGCGTAGTCCATCATGGCGTCGCCGTTGATTTGTATCTCGAAGTCATGGTTATAACCCAAGTCGATAGCTGAAGCCTTAAAGACCGAGGCCATGAAGCTGTCGATTGTCTTGACGTGGAAGTCTGTGTAGTTATCCAGTATCTGATCGATTAGAATTGTTGTGCGCTCAAGCAGGGTGTCCTTGTCGATGGACAGGCAATCAAGGAGTTCGTCACGCTTAGATATATCTCCTAAGCAGATGTCCTTAAGCCACTGCAGAATGCGTTCTTTCATCTCTTTGGCAGCATTGTTAGAAAATGTAACGGCCATGATATTTTTCATCGAGTTATGGGGCACACTCACAGACAAGAGAAATTGGACAAACCGCTTTGTCAGGGCGTGGGTCTTGCCTGAGCCTGCGGAGGCCTTTAGTATTACAGAATGTGGAAAATCTATAGTATCGTCTTTAACAACCATATCGCATCTTTAATCTTCGCAGCATGTTGTGGTATTATGTTAAAGTAAGATAGAGATATATACTATACAGATTAATCAGGGAGGTGTCAAATGACTCAAAAGGCTGGTGCGTTGCCGGAGGTTCTGAAGGTTGGCGCTAATGAAATGGAACTGGTGGTGTTTAAGATGTACTGCCAAATGCCAAACGGCAAGACTGAGACGCGCAGCTATGGGGTCAATGTGGCAAAAGTCAGAGAAATCATTCCGATGCCGCCCCTGACGACTGTCCCTGATCTGCCGGATTACGCCGAATCGCTGTCTGAGGTGCGCGGCGAGGTTATTCCAATTATCAATCTGGGCAAATTGATGAAAATGGACTTGCCCTCCGGGGCTGATGCCATAGAGGTCAGGCAAAAGGTGATAGTTCTGGAGATGCTGGGCACAACGGTAGGAATAATAGTACACGAAGTAGAGAGGATACGCAGAATCAAGTGGACGCAGATAAAACCCCCCCCGCAGCTCTTACAATCCAAACACGGCGGCAGGATAACCGGTGTGACGAAGCTGGAAGAAAGCGAGGATTTACTTCTAATACTAGACCTTGAGAGCGTTATACAGGGAATTGGCGCGCTGGTCACCCATCATGGGATTAATATGGATGACTTGAAGGGGTTTGAGAAAAAGAAATTGTCCGGCAATGTCATGATAGTTGACGACTCCATGGTGGCTCGTAAGATTCTAAAGGACACTCTTGAGAACATGGGCCTGCATATAATGGAGGCACCCGATGGAAAACAAGCGCTTAAGGTGTTAAACGAGTTCATTGCTAAAATAGGCAACGAGCCTATCTCTAAATACATACATTTAATAATAACTGACGTAGAGATGCCGGAGATGGACGGCCTGACGTTTACGAAAAACGTCAAAAGCGACCCCAGATTACAGGGGATTCCGGTCATTGTAAATACCTCTTTGAGCGGGGATGAAAACAGGCAGAAATCAAAGGTTGTGGGGGCAGACGGCTATCTTATAAAATTTGACGTTGCAAACCTGGTGTCCGAGGTGACGAGGTTTTTAGGATGATGTTGGGGCCGCGAATATAATGGACAAGGGTGCTAAGATAGAAAGAGACAGTTTTTCGATTATCGAAGCCGAGATGAGGCGGCATTTCGACGAGTTGACGCTGCCGGTGGTAAAAAGGGTAATTCATGCCACAGGGGATTTCGAGTTCGAGGATATTCTGAAATTTCATTCTCACGCAGTACCAAGCGGGATTGCGGCAATACGGGCGGGGAAGGACATCTTTGTGGACGTAAAAATGGTTGAGGCCGGCATAAATAAACAGGCGTTGAGGCACTTTGGCGGTAGTGTGATATGCCACATATCAGATGAGGACGTAGCGTCTACTGCGCGGCAAAATGGGATGACCCGGGCTGAGTGCGCGGTAGAAAAGGCATTTTTAAATAGGTCAATAAACGTGGGAATCGCGGCAATAGGAAACGCCCCGACCGCCCTTATCAGACTGATGGAAATAATTGAGGACAGCGACGCTGCCCCGGGGCTTATCGTGGGAGTGCCGGTGGGATTTGTAATGGCTGAAGAGTCAAAGGCGATACTTGCCAAAAAGACCTATCCACACATCACCTGCCTGGGCAGAAAGGGTGGAAGTTCCATAGCGGCTGCAATTATTAACGCGATAGTAAGACTTGCCGGTTAATTGATATTAAATAATACACCATGAGCTTAACTTAAGTTAACATGAAACTTGTCCTGTTTGACATAGACGGCACGCTGATGGACGCCGGGGGCGCTGGCGGCAGGAGCCTGACAGACGCCTTTTACGAGTTGTTTTCTATCAAAGACGCATTCAGCCGTATAACCTTCGATGGAAAGACCGACTTACGTATATTTAAAGAGGGGATGAACTATCACAGTCTGACAAACGGCGGCGGCATTATTGACTCTATCAAAACGCACTACCTGCAACGGCTCAAAGTAGAAATCAACAATGACAAAACCCATATCAAGCCCGGCATAACGCCATTAATAGAAAGGCTTCATGGCAGACACGCCATTGGGCTTCTAACGGGAAACCTCAGACTGGGGGCAGAGATAAAACTATCATCACTCGACCTGTGGCGGCATTTCAAAGCAGGGGCATTTGGCGACCTCCATGAAGACAGAAACCTCCTGCTGCCAGTTGCCGTTGATGACGTGCATAAACAAACTGGGGCGAGATTTCAATTCAGCCAATGCGTCATCATAGGAGACACACCTCGGGACGTCGAATGCGGCAAGACCCACGGCGCCTTTACAATAGCCGTGGCAACGGGGCCATACACGTCGTCACAGTTGCGGGAAACCGGTGCAGACGCAGTGCTTGAGGATTTATCAGACACAGAGGCGGTGATAGCGCTGATTGACAGCGGCGCAATTGCCGGAAATTGATTTCCAACTAAACATTGAGTTATAATATTGTTGATGCCTGCGACATTACCTATAGAATTATACGACATGCTGGAGCGCCAGGTCGGCAAAGAAGACGCCCGCGCGGCTGGCAAGCTCATATTGACCACTTTCGACACCATCGAAGACAGGGCAGAGACCGTTGCCATTCAAAAGAAAGCGGAGATCAAAGAAGAGTTACTCAATGAGCTGGCATCCAAAGAAGACTTAGCAAAGCTGGAAGGACGGCTTAATGAAAAGATTAATGCCGTTAAAGGAGATTTAGTAAAGCTCGAAGGACGGCTTAATGAAAAGATTAATGCCGTTGAAGTACGGCTTAATGAGAAGATTGCTGTCATTAAAGAAGATATGGCAAAGCTGGAAGGCAGACTTAACGAGAAAATTGCCGCTGTTAACGAAAGGGTTACAGCCCTTGACGGCAAGATGACTGAGAAATTTACAGACACGAACGCAAGAATTAAAATATACTTTCTAATCCTTCTATTCACCATCCTTTTAACCAACCCAAAGGCCCTTGACCTTATCGCCAAGCTCGTTGGTCTGGCAAAGTAGCGGCTCAATAATACATACGTAGGATTTAAGGGGAGTAAGTGGCTGACAATAACGATGTAGATAGATTTCAGCATTGCCTGTGGCCTAAGTTTACAGCGCATGTTTTTGAAAGAATCATGCGCGGCGATGCCTTTAATATTGTAAGCAACAGGGCAACTGGTAAGACGAGGCTTCTTGAGGATAAAATTAAAGTCGCTCAATTAATTAATGGAAAACAAAGGGATACAATACTTAATTATCCTAATTATCAGATTTCGAGCCGTGTTTCTTGAGGCATAGAGATAGTATGGTCAGCGACTATTTTATCCTTTAAGTATGCAACCTCTGTGTTTAAATAATCCTCTATAGGACAAACAGGAACAGCGACCACTATTTGCCTAACTTCCTCCCCGTCCGCCTCGGCTAAAAGTTTAAAATAGTACAGTTACAGCCAATGAGCGCGCAGCGTCTATGTTATTTTGACCTTGATTGAGCTGCCGAGTTTTTTTAGCGGCGAAATATCGTCTATTATCTTGCCGATGGGGTTAGCAGATGAGGCAGCGCGCGGCTCGTCTTGTACGCTTGCCGGTGTTGGCCCGAAAAAGAAACACAAGGCGCTGCCAACCGGCCAGATTGCTATCTCCCCTATTTCCATCACATCTTTTGCGTCCGCTGTGAGCTGGGCGTCGATTCCGCAGTCGCCGTAGTACTCTTGCCCCCAGCGCGACATGGTTAACTCCATCGGCAGGAGCGACTTAAACTTCACAGCCGTAACTGATTCGTTTAACACCGCTTTGAGCTTTAAGTCCCCTGTGGTTATCAGTATCGTATTTGACATGCACTCCTCCATTTTCATTAAGCTGAAGTATGCGGATTAATGCCCCATCTGTGACAGCGTACTCTGCCCCAAAAACCCCTTCAACTCATCCACTGCTGTGGCCGTCTTGATCAGATTCTTAAACTCCTCCAGTTTATCTACGCAATCAACCGCCCTGACCAGAGGCATAAGCTCCAGCGCCGCTGAGGAAAACTTGAGTTCAAGCCCCAGCTCTATCCCCTCTATTAATCCCGCTATCAACCCTTCTTCTTTCCCTTCCTTTATCCCTTCTTTTCTACCTTGCCTTTTACCTTCCTTTCTGCCTTGCCTTTTACCTTCCTTTCTGCCTTCCTTTCTGCCATCTTTAAAAATATCGCTGTCTTTTACATCAATCGTTATAGGCATTTTCGACACCTCCAGTTTGACCTTTCCATATAGTTTACGCAAATCCGAAAGATATAGCAATTTCCTGATATAACCCTCCAGCTGTTTTGGCGGCAAAGGAACACTGTTGGAATGTCTTTCAATAAATCTTTCAGCGTAATATCATACTTTTGCCGCATATCCCCCTCTCGTCTGCCAGAGATTTACAATTCAAAAAACTATCTGTAAAGAAAAAATAATAACATCTGCCGTGATTTAACGTGCCGACTTTATTGTTCTTATCAACGCCTCGGCCTTTTTCAACGTCTCGAAGTATTCACGCTCCGGGTCAGAGTCCGCTACAATTCCAGCCCCGGCCTGTACGTATGCCATGCCGTCTTTTATGACAAACGTCCGGATTATAATATTTAAGTCCATGTTCGACGAAAACCCTATGTAACCAGCGCTGCCCGTGTACGGCCCTCTGGCAACCGGCTCCAGTTCGTCGATTATCTCCATGCACCTGACCTTAGGTACACCCGTAATCGTGCCGCCAGGAAATGTCGCCCTGATTACGTCGAAGCAGTCCCTGCCCTCTTTCAGCCGCCCCCTGATGTTAGATACTATGTGGATAACATGTGAATACTCTTCGGTAATCATCAGCTCATCTACGCCAATGCTGGCATACTGGCAGACCCGGCCAATATCGTTTCTCTCTAAATCTATGAGCATAATGTGCTCGGCTCGCTCCTTTTCGTTTAACAGGAGTTCTGAGCGCATCAACTCGTCCTCACGGCTGTCCCGCCCGCGCGGCCTTGTGCCTGCAATTGGCCGCGTCTCAACTGATGTAAAACTGCCCGTTGCATCGTGCTTTGGCATCACACTTACAAGACGCTCAGGCGATGAGCTTACGATATGGTAATCTCCAAAATCGAAATAACAGGCAAACGGCGATGGATTTATATGCGACAATACCTTGTAAATTTCCCACGGGGAGGTGTTTTTTATCTCAGCGCTCAGCCGCTGAGACAGATTCGCCTGAAAAATATCCCCTGCCCCAATATACTCAAGCGTACGCCTGACCATGCCCATGTACTGCGCCTTTGACATGCCGTGCAGGATTTCTACATCACCGCGCTCTGTAAGCGTTATGACGCCTCCAGAGTCATTCACATCCTTTAACACAGCCCAATACTCCTCGATAACATGGGCAGCCTCGTCATAGTATTGCTGGCAGTTGCCTCCAATTGAGTTAAAACCGAATTTGGTCTCACGCGCCGCCGGGCAGACAATAATCCACGCCCGCTTATCCATGTGGTCAAAGGCAATAAGTCTGTCAATCATAAAGAAATGTGCCGTGGGGATATTTAAGTCATCGACTGCCGTTTGTGGAATCTTCTCAAAATACCTTACGAAATCATAGCTGAAAAACCCAACCGCCCCGCCCTGAAACGGCGGCAGCTGCGGAGAGAGTCTCTGTGGATATGCGCTGACAAGCTCGCGGAGCCTGCCAAGTGGGCTTTTCAGAGAGACGCTCCTGCCAGCTTTGACCACGGGACTCTGCCCGATTGGTAGAGTTTCAACCTCGAGACAGCCATCTCGCACCGTTAATATTAAGTATGGGTTGAATCCAATATAAGAGTATCTTGCAATGTTATACGGGCCTTTGATACTTTGCAGGACAAAGGAGTTCTTGCCCTTGAGCGCCTCATAATACGCGGTGGGCAGGCGGTAGGGGATTTCCTTAAACACGGGGGCTATTGCGCCGCACTCAACGCAGGCTGCCTCAAACGCGCGCCTATTGGGATAGTAATTGTCTTTCAAATCCCGCGCCTAAATGTTTTATCAAGCGTCGTTTTAACAAGGCATGCCGACGCCCTAAATCTTGGGCAGCGTAATCCCTGTCTGCGCCTGATACTTTCCGGTTTTATCTTTGTATGAGACCTCGCATGGCTCCTCTGCGGCCAAAAAGATAAGCTGGGCGATTCCCTCGTTGGCATAAATCTTCGCAGGCAGCGGCGTTGTGTTTGAGACCTCGATTGTCACATGCCCCTCCCACTCAGGCTCAAGCGGTGTAACGTTGACCACGATTCCGCATCTGGCGTATGTAGATTTGCCAAGGCATATGACCAGCGTGTCGCGCGGGATTCTGAGATATTCCACCGAGGTCGCCAGCGCAAAGGAATTCGGCGGGATAATACAGGCATCTCCCTTGAAATCCACAAAACTCTTTGGGTCGAACGCCTTAGGGTCAACTATTGTTGTATTAATATTTGTGAAGATTTTAAACTCATCGGCAATTCGCATGTCATAGCCGTAGGAGCTGACGCCAAACGAAACCACGCCCTTACTAACCTGCGCAAAGCTGTACGGCTCAATCATCCCCAGCTTGGCCATTTTCTTTATCCACTTATCATTTTTAACCATCTTTAAAGGTACCTCTGTCTCATAGAATTCGCTCTGAACTGGATTATATATAATCCAGTGCCATTCTTTCAAGACGAGAGTGTTATCCAAGCTCCGATTTAACACGCGCTGGCGGCTGAGCCGGCTGTTACACGCATATAGTGCAAGCAAAAACAAGGGGAAAGGGATTGCCCTGTCCCCCCGCTTCATAGCACCTGTTAGTTACTCATCGAAGCAATCCTGACCGCCGTGAATTTATAGCTGTATGTATCTGTGTACGTGTCTCTGTGACCGCCTATAAGGACGTTTACCGGTATTTCAGGTATGTGAAAAGTCGTAAAGACCGTCCCTTTTTGTATATCTTCGTCTTGTCTGAGGGTTATGTTAATCTCTCCACGCCTCGAGATAAGCCTTATAAGCTCTCCGTCAGAGAAACCGAATTTTTCCAGATCGGCGGGGTTAATATCAAGGTACTCGGTGGCGGTTAAAGTCGTCTGCGTGTGGCGTGTCTGGGCTGCGTTATTAAAGTGATAGAGCCGTCTGCCTGTTATAAGCACAAGCGGGTATTGATCGTTGACTATTTCGGAGGGCACCTTATATGTTATTGGGTGGAATTTCGCCCTCCCTTTTGGGAATCCGTCAACGTAGAGACGCTCCGTGCCCGGGTGCAGAGGGTCATAACACGGCCATTGCAATCCCTTCGAGCCAAGCCGCCTGTGCGAAATCCCCTTGAAGTACGTTGTGAGTTTGGCCATCTCCGCATAGACCTCCGACGGTACCTCAAACTCTGAGACCAATCCAAAACGGCTTGAAAGCTCGCTGAATATCTCCCAGTCAGCCTTTATGCCAGCCTTAGGCTCAATCGCAGTGCGCAGCAGGCGCACACGCCGCTCCGTGTTTGTATAAGTGCCGCATTTCTCAGCAAATGACGCCACAGGAAGCACAACATGGGCAAACTTAGCCGTCTCAGTCATAAACATATCCTGATAGACCAGAAAGTCAAGGCTTGACAGCGCCTTTTTGATATTGTTGGTGTCTCCGTGCGTCTGTGCCGGGTCCTCTCCCCAGATATACAACGCCTTGACCTGCCCACCAATGGCCCCCTCCATCATCTGGGTCGATTTCTTACCAACCCAATTTGGTAGAGGCCTGCCCCACTCCTTTGAAAACCTCCCTATGACCTCCTCATCTGTAACAGGCTGATACCCGGGCAACACATGTGGTAGACACCCCATATCGCTTGAGCCTTGTACGTTGTTCTGCCCCCTCAGACAAAATATCCCCGTCCCCGGGATGCCTATGTTTCCTGTAAGCAGGGCCAGGTTTATCAATACAAACATGCCCTCAGTACCATACTCGTGCTCAGCGACACCAAGGCCGCTCATGATTATCGAGCGCTTACGCTTACCATAGTACCTTGCGGCCTGTACAATCAAATCCCTTGGGACGCCAGTTACAGCCTCCGCATCCCTGAGGTCATAGTTTGAAAGAATGGCCATCAGAGAATCATACCCTTCCGTTTTACTATTGATGAAATCCATATTATGGAGGCGCTCCTCAATAATCACCTTCATAATGGCATTTATGATAGCCGCGTTAGTGCCCGGGCGTATCTGCAGATGCAAGTCGGCCTGTTTAACCAGAGGTATCCGCTTGGGGTCAATAACCACCAGCTTCGCCCCGCGAGACTGTGCCCACTTAACATGCAGACCAACAATAGGGTGTGCCTCAGTTGTGTCCGAACCGACAACCAACATCATGTCCGTGTACTGAAGGTCTGTCAAAGACGTCGTTGATGCGCTGATTCCAAGCGCATTATGCAGCGCAAACGCTGCCGGCGTGTGTCAGAGACGGGCGCAGTTGTCTAAGTTGTTAGTGCCAAGACCCCCGCGCATCATTCTCTGAAACATATAGTTGTCCTCGTTTGTGCCCCTGGCAGAGCCGATGCCGCCTATAGCGTGAGGGCCGTATTTATCCCTTATCCCGATGAGTTTCTCTGCCACAACGTCAAGTGCCTCTGCTAAAGTCGCTTCCCTGAATTGTCCATTATGCCTGATAAGCGGTTTTGTAAGCCGGTCGGCGTCGTTGATAAAGGTAAACCCAAAGCGTCCCTTTACGCAGAGATTTCCCCTGCCTACAGGGTCAAGCTCATCGGATGTTACTCCAATTATCTTGTCATCCAGCACATCGAGATAGATACCGCATCCCGTAGCGCAATATGGGCAGGTGCTTTGAATCCTGTGGTGAGGTTTCTCCTTGTGAATTTCCGTTATGGCGCCAGTAGGGCAGATGACTGAACATTGGCCGCATTTCTCACATTCCCGGCTAAACGTTATCGTCTGCACATCCGGACCAAAAGATGGGTGCAAGAGCGCGCCAACACCGCGTATTTCACTGCAAACCCTGACGCATTTCCCGCATTTGACACATTTTTCAAAATTTATTCGGAGTTTATTTTCTATTATCTCTTCTTTTATCTCGTCCTGACTTGTAAACACCGGGCTTGGCAGCCCCACATCCTCGGCCAGTTTGATCAGACCACAAAACTCATGCTGTCTGCATGTGGCACAGTTGCCCTTGTGCTGTTTAAGGATTCCATTGACCCGCCGCTTCCTTGCGTTAGTCAGGGCCTCGCTCTGAGTCACTACCGTCATCCCATCGGCTGCCTTAGTGTCACACGAGGATTTAATCTTTCCATCTATGCTTACCATGCATACCTTACAGTGCCCCGTGACGGAAAGCCTGGGGTCATAACACATGGTCGGAATAAAATAGCCATGCCTTTGAGCCACTTGCAATACTGTCTCGCCATCAATAAACTCAACTGATTTATCGTTTAAAGTTAGTACATGTGCTTTATCACCCATAGATACTCCTTTATCTAAATAGTCTCAACTTCAGTTTCAAAATCAGGAATAAACTTTCTAAGCAATGCGCGGGGGCATTAACATTCAAAAATATTCCCACCAAGCAGGTGATAACAAGGCTTGGGCGACGATGAGCGAACTGTGTCCATTATCTGCTTAGCACCAAACCTGCTTACCCTCAAAACCCCGACCAGGTTTAAGCTACCGTTTCAAATCATTCGTAAGCACTTTGGCATCTAAGGAACACCTCCTCATTGTCTGATTCTCTTATAAAATACCTTAGAGAGTCTTATATTGTCAACACTAAATATATGCCCGATTGTTGGAGTTGCAGTTTTTGTCCTCATTTGGTGTATAATTACATCGATGACCAACACTGAAAAAGCAGGTTTACGCAGTCAGATCTTTTCGCTGTCTGTGATAGTTGCCGCACTTGGATATTTTGTCGACATCTATGACCTTATTCTATTTGGGATTGTCAGAGTTGCGAGCCTCAAAGCAATTGGGGTTGCTCCGTCAGAGATACTCAATCAGGGGATATATCTCTTAAACATGCAGATGGCCGGGATGCTCCTGGGCGGATTTTTCTGGGGGGCAATCGGAGACAAAAAAGGAAGGCTCAAGATACTCTTCGGGTCGATATTTCTGTACTCAACCGCCAATATTGCAAATTCCTATGTCAGTTCCTTAGGGGGCTATGCCATGTGGAGATTTGTAGCCGGCATAGGATTAGCCGGAGAACTTGGCGCAGGGGTTACGCTCGTGCTTGAGAGCCTGCCACGGGGACTCAGA
>JADFXZ010000017.1:0-2190 GCA_015233265.1 Nitrospirota bacterium | reverse complement strand
TGGGCGCCGTCCTGGCTGACCTTATCGCAAAGACATTCGACTGGAGGGCGGCCTATCTCATCGGCGGCTGTCTGGGAATAGTGCTGCTTATAATGAGAATTGGCGTTTACGAATCGGGGATGTTTAAGCAGATAGAGTCAAGCGCAATCCGTAAGGGAAATTTTTTCATGCTGTTTGCTAACAAGCTGCGTTTTTTTAAGTACGTCAAGTCCGTCCTGATAGGGCTTCCCATATGGTTTTGTATCGGAATCATGGTAATACTATCGCCTGAGTTTGCCAAGGCCATGAATGTCTCAGGTGCAATCAGCGGTGGTGATGCCGTTACAGCCTGTTATATTGGCCTTGCGTTTGGGGATTTTATCAGCGGATTTCTAAGTCAATATCTGCACAGCAGGAAAAAGGTCGTGTTGCTGTTCTTATCTCTGGCTTCAGCCGCAGTAGCCGGGTATTTCATGCTTACCGGGGTGAGCAGTGCAATTTTTTATACTTTTTGCGGCTTCATTGGTTTTGCCGTCGGCTACTGGGCGATATTCATAACCGTAGCGGCGGAGCAGTTTGGCACAAACATCAGGGCTACAGTGGCCTCCACCGTGCCAAATATTATTCGCGGCTCGCTTATACCGATTACATATGTCTTTCAATTTGCTCGGGGGTATATGGGCATCCTGAATGCAGGAGCGGTTGTCGGCGCGCTGTGCCTCATGATTGCCTTTTACGCATACTACCACCTTGAGGAGACGTTCGATAAAAACCTTGATTACGTGGAAGACTGATGAGGCGGTGCAGGGAAAACGCACTATCTTCGTATTGTTGTTGCATTAAAGTAAGGCTAATGCAATAAGTAGCACTCAGGTGCACTAAGTCTGTCATTCCTGCGGAAGCGGCAATCCATGAACACCGTTGCACTGTGTGACAATATTCTTCAATATTCATCGGTACTTCCATTTATTATTATGTTGTTCCATGATTAAAACAACTGGATTTTTGCTTTCGCAGGAACGACAGACTAAAGAATATACAATCTTTGAACTCATTTCGGTATTAGAAAAAAGTCGTAGGTCAAAACGCCAAAACAGATAGACATATAACTATTGTGTGTTACATATTTTGAATTTTTTATAATAATATAATTGTGATACAGTCTGTCCGTAGGAATGACAGACAAAAATACATAGTGCGTTTGCCCTGTGAGGCGGTGGCCTCTGTTTGACACATTCAACTCGGAAGTGCTAATGTAGTTTAGATGTCCACAGAGAATTATTAACCTTTAACAAATTAGGAGGAACTCATTTGAGATCATTATGCAAATACACCTTAGTATCAGCGCTGTTGACAATCGTGTTGTGCGGAGTCTCGTATGCGGAGATCTCTAATGGCCCTATACCGGGAGTAACCGTAACGCAGCAGGCGCCGGTATCCGTAGTGACCACCGAGGAAATGAAAAAAAATGAGGTACTCCTGCCACTAAAATCAACCCCAAAAAGGATAATACCATTTAATCGCCGTCACACACCGTCGTCGGCCGTGCCACACAAAAGCCAATTCCTGCCGGAGCTGCAATCCCACGATTCAAGCAATTCAAGCAATTTGGGCGGGCCGCAGTCCTCTGTCCAAGCCCCGTCGCTTTTAACCAGCTTTGCTGGCATGGACCTCAACGGCAATGCCGACAAACCTGTTCCACCGGATACTATGGGCGCTGCCGGCCCTGTCTATCTCATGAGCATCTTAAACGGCGGCGTTGCCTACTACAATAAGACCACCGGCGCTATGTCAAATCATATCACCGACACAGCATTCTGGTCATCGCTTGGCACAGGCAGCGGGCAGCCGGCTGACGGCGTCTTTGACCCCAAGGTCATCTATGACCAGTACCTCGGACGTTTCATAACCGTCGAACTCTCTGAGGGTACCACATCCACAAACTCCTATATCCTGATTGGAATCTCCTCAACCAGCGACCCTAACGGCACATGGACTCTTCACGCAATTCGCGCCGACTTAAATAACGGCTCTACACCGACGACAAACTGGGCAGACTTCCCCGCTGTTGGTATGGACGCCGGTAATCTCTATGTCGCCGTAAATATGTTCGACGCCAATGGAAATTTTCAATACGTCAAGGCATACTCAATCCCCAAGACCCAGCTCATATCAACCACCCCAACTATTACCTATACGGAGTTCATCAAC
>JADFXZ010000089.1 GCA_015233265.1 Nitrospirota bacterium | reverse complement strand
GGGAAATTATCAGGACATGGCCTATCACATGTCTATGGTCAGCTCATTTGCCAATCATATGGGATTTCCTCCATTGAATCCCCAGTGTGCGTGGCAGCCGCTTAGTTACCACTATCTTGTTGATTTCCACAGTGCAGTACTGCATATCAGCGGGTTGCCCCTGTACTTATCTGTTGAAATCCCGCAGATATTGTTCAGCTTTGCCCTTGCTGGTCTCGTCTGCCACTTTTATAAAACCATATTAGAGGAAGAGGGCAAGGCGCTGTTTGCCGCCATGTTTTTTGTTGGAGGGCATATAGGGTTTTTTAATTTGCTGTTTGCGGCAGTCGGCTTTCCCGCCGCCGTGACGACGTTTGACGGCTCGTCATGGGCGGGGATCAAGGAGCAGATGTTGTTTAGTTTCATGAATTTTCTGAATATAACGATAAACTTTTTCCAGCCGCAGCGGCCATTTCTATTCGGATTTCCCATGTCGCTGATAATCTTGTCATCACTGTATGACACTCTGGTCAAGCATGATGAGATTAACTACTGGCGTCTGATGACTGTTTCATTACTTACGGGTCTTCTGCCGCTGTTTCACGTACACAGCTTTATGGTGGTTGCCCCGGTTGTGTGCGTGAGCGCTTTCTACCTATGTCCAGACAGAAGAAGGACAGCTTCGGCCCTCTTGCCGGTGTTGCTGGGTGTGATTCAGATATGGTTGATACTCTCCGGGCCAAAGGGGGCAAATTATTCGGGATTTGACGTTCATACGCTGGGTGGCGGGCTAAGGGAGATGATGGTTTTAAACTCTGCGTTAATTGCCAGGATATTGTTCTGGATAAGGGCGGCCGGGGCGCCGCTTATCTTAGGGACAGCCGCCGCCTATCTCTATTTCAGGCAAAACAGGGATTTCTCCTGCATATCCGGCAGTAAAAATATCTTCCTCATGGTGTTTTTAATTGTTAACTGTTCGTATTTTATAATAATAAATTTCTACCGCTTTACGCCTAACTGGGGTGACAGCAACAAGTTTTTCTTATATTTGTCCTTGTGTATGTCGATTTTTATGGGCAGTATCGCATGGGGCATCTTCAACAGTGGCGGTGTAGCGACAAAGTCGGCGGTGATTGCCACAATAATGGCCGCCGGGGTGCTGCCTCAGGCAGTTGAACACTATGCTATCTTCTTTACAAAGCCCTCGGGGGTGTTATATACAGGATGTGACGTAAAGGCTGCACAGTGGATCAAAGCAAACACCGCTGCCAATGCCGTTTTTTTGACAGACAACGGCATTGTTCACTTCGTTGCCCCACTGACAGGGCGGGCAGTCGTTGACGGGGCGTATAACCGTGAAACCGGCTACGCAAACCCTGAGAGAGAGAATGAAATAAAGAAGATATTCTCAACGGCAGAGGCATGGCTCATAAAAAAATACAATATAGATTTTATCGTCGTAAGCCGATATGAAAGAGCCGCCTTTGCGGTCAACGACGACGCGCTCAAGCGCTACAAGAAGGTATATGACGAACAGTGCCATGGTGAGAACTATAATGAGCACTATAAGGTATATGACACAAGATAAAGGAGAATGACAATGCAATATTTTACTACATCGTTGCGGGCGCTGCAGTTTGGCGGGTGGATGGTGTACCCGCTGCTTGCCCTGGGGGTTATCTCAGTGGCAGTCTTATTGGACAAGATATTTGTATATGTTCGGTACTGCGGGCTGCCGCAGAGGATAGTGCAGATTGCGCAGACGTATAACTTTGCGTGGGCGCAGTTGGAGCAATACATAGCAACCGTCCCGCAGGGCAGTTACTACAGACGCTTCATTGAGGTTATCATAGACAACCGCACTAATCCGCCGTGGTGGGTGGAATCAAGGGCAGCCGACGAGGCGCAGCTTATCGAGATGTCGCTAAACAGGGGGCTGTGGATACTGGAGACCATCGTAACCGCGGCACCGCTGGTGGGGCTGGTGGGGACGATAATAGGCATGATGGAGTCATTCAGGTTTATTGGCACGAGCGGCCTTGTCAATCCTACCGGCATCACAGGTGGTGTGGCGCAAGCGCTGATAGCAACCACACTTGGCATTGTCATAGCGCTGATTGCCTTGTTTTCGTTTAACTTCTTTTGTCACCTGCACGCCAATACGATGGATAAGATGGAGCGCCTCGGCACTCGCCTGATAGACCGCATTCGCATGACGCTGGAAGAGGACGCAAAAGGAGACAGTGCATGAAGTTCCGCAAAGGCAGACGCCCCAAGCGCGGACACATAGAGATCATCCCAATGATTGACGTGATGTTCTTTCTTCTGGCCACATTTGTACTGGCGTCTTTGACCATGCAAAACATCCATTCTCTGGGGATTAATCTGCCGCAGGGCGCTGTCTCACCAACCCCGGCAGGCGCCAATGTAACACTGACTATCACAAAAGACAACGCAATGTCCATAAACGATACCCCTGTCACCATCGACATCCTGCAGCGTACACTTGAGCCAATGCTAAATGGCAAGGACGGTCACTTAATCATTGCCGCAGACAACGACACTACGCAGGGGGTGGTAGTGCAGGCAATGCTTCAGGCACGGCGCGCCGGTGCGGAACACTTCATAATTGCAGTAAAGAGTAATGAGTAACGGGCTTTCTGGCGGCAGCGGCAATATCGACAACCCATTTCGGCGACTGCCGGTAACGGTATCAATATCTCTGATTATCTGGAGCGCCCTTGCATGGGGATTCGGGATGCTCCTGAACTCTACTCTGCCGCAGTCAACTATGCCAGCCGCGAACTTGCAGGACTATATTGACTCGCAATTGATCGAACTCAAAATGCCGGTCGAACTCAAAACAACGCAGATGGCGGCTGAGACAGCTGCCCCGCCTGAAAAGACGCCCCAGCCGGCTCAGACAAGACCGCCCCAAGCGTCTAAGATATCTGTGCCAAAAGCTGAACAAAAGGACAAGCCGCAGCCACCAACTAAACCGGAGCTGGCAGCGCCACCGGCAGTGCAGGCCCACACGCTGGAAGCGCCAGAGCCGCCTGCCGTGGTGCCAGCTCAAATCTCTGATGACACGGCTGTCCCCATCCAAAACGACAACGCTACTAATTTTGACAACACCACCGCTTTTGACAATGCCACCAACGACAATGTTACTTTTGACAACGCCACATTCAGCGACAACGCCACCTTTAATACCGTCGGCCAATCAGACAATGGCAGCGTCCCACTATTTATAAACCTGGACTACCCGCACATGGAAATCCCCAGGCGCTAAACAAACTTTATCAGCGACGGGTCATAGTCCGCAGGTTTTTCATACCCCAGCAGATTACACAGTGTAGCCGCCGAGTTGCTGAGGCCGCTGTTGCCCAGCGCCGCCATCTTGTATTCCCCTTTATAGCCGAAGTCCACGATAACATACGGCACACGATTTAGTGTGTGAGAGGTCTTGGGGACTTTTTTACCTTTTTTCAGAACGTACATCTCGTCCGAGTTGCCGTGGTCTGCGGTGATAACCGCGATGCCGCCGAGTTTTTCCACGACGCTCAGGAGCTTGCCGACGCACTCGTCAACGGCCTCAACCGCTGTGATGGCGGCCTCCATGACGCCCGTATGGCCAACCATGTCGCCGTTAGCGAAGTTAAGACGGCAGAATTTATATTTCCCCGACTCAAGCATCTCTATGGTCTTTTCTGCTATCTCATATGCCTTCATCCTTGGGGCCTTATCAAAGGTCAGTTTGTCTGAGGTGATTTCGACGTAGAGTTCCAGATCCTTATTGAGATAGCCGGAGCGGTTGCCGTTCCAGAAGTATGTGACGTGTCCGAATTTTTGTGTCTCCGAGATAGCAAACATGGGGATTCCCTCAGCCGCTAAATACTCGCAGACGGTCTCAGAAATCTGAGGAGGCTCGACGAGGAAGTTCTTAGGGATTTTAGCCTCAGAGTCATACTCCATCATACCAGCGTAAAACACATCGGGGATACGGCCTCTGTCGAATTTATCGAATTCGGGGCCCATGTCAAAGGCGAGGGAGATTTCAATGGCGCGGTCGCCTCTGAAGTTGCAAAAGATAAAGGAATCGCCGTCTTCCATTTTACCAACGGGCGCACCGGAGGAATCCAGTATAACAAACGCCCCCATGTTCTGGTCGTCGAGGTCTTCCTTATAGAAGGCTTCGATGGCCTCTTGGCAGGAGTGAAATGGTCTGCCTATGCCGTTAACGTGGGCGTCCCAGCCGCGCTTGACTATTGACCAGTCGGCCTCATACCTGTCCATAGTGACGTTCATCCTGCCGCCGCCTGATGCTATACAATAATCAAAGCCCTTCTCATCTCGGATCTTCTTTAGAAGCTCTTCAAGGGGGACGACATACTCAAGCGCGGTGCGCGGGCCGACGTCTCTGCCGTCAAGAAGCGGGTGGACTCTGGCCTTTTTCACACCGGCCTCGGCCAATTTATTGAGCATCGCATAGAGATGGTTAATGTTTGAATGCACGTTGGCGTCTGAGAGCAGGCCGCTGAAGTGCACGGCGCCGCCCTTCTTGGCGCGCTCTACGATTTTATTCCAGAGCCTGCCGCCAAAGACCGCCCCGGTTGCAAAGTCCTCGTTGACGCGCTTAGCGCCCTGGGCAAATACACGCCCCGCGCCAAAGGCATTGTGCCCGACTTCGCTGTTTCCCATGTCCTCATCACTTGGCAGCCCCACCGCCTCACCGTGAGCTGCGATAGACGTATAGAGTTCGCTCTTGAAGAGTTTGTCAAGAACGGGGGTCTTTGCCAGATAAACCGCGTTAGTGTCGTCGTCTTTTCCAAGCCCAACGCCATCCATTATGATAAACAGTAAGGGACCCTTGCGGCCTGAGAATTCCTTGAGTTTCTTCAACCTTTCCATGTTAGACCATCCTCCTGAAGTTTAGTTTGAGAATATAGCTTTACGATGCTGTATTATGAAACAAAACGCTCGTAAAAGCAAGCGGGGGGCTGATTTACTATCAAGCTCATTAGTATGAAGACAAGTTGAGGACAGCCATTGACTTTTATAACTAATAGCATTATACTATCGATATAATTAAAACATGCTTTGCATATAATATGATGGATAAATGGGTATATTGATAATGATTATGCTGAATTTACACATGCTATACTTAAAGATCATATACTATGGTTTACTAAGCATGGAACTATAGAAATTATTTTTTCATTCTAATCAATATAAGATAACACTTTATCTAAAAGGTTTAGATAAAGTAGAGCCAGAACAGATAATTTGTGGACATACATTCCCTGATGATAGCGGAGATATTAACAAAATTATTTAAAGCATACCTGATAATCAAATAACGGATGCTCCTCATTATTACTGTAAGAAAATCATCAAGTCTGGGCAATTAAGAAAATTTTCTGAAATACAATATGATGCAGTCTTTTGTATTGAAGGCAAGTCGGTAAAATATAGCTATAATCCTATGATTAGGCGGCAAGGATATACGCCCCCGACTGGAGCATATACGATTCAGGAAAGATATGGTACTATCTGGGCTTTGAAAAGGGAAATTATCCGAGGGTAGGAGCTTCTTTAGGATCTGTCCATAATTAACCTGAACAATTAGGTGCGATAATATAGTTCCATTCACCATGGAAAGCTGCTTTGGTTAGATTGATATTATCGAGTTCTTCATCGGATATTTTAATCCCCTTCGAGTATGCTCCCGTATCAAGTTCAGCCTTAATTGTCAAACCAGTGGTTGTTGTTGTGGTACTACCAACAAGATTAACGATCACCTCATGGCTTGTTAGAGGCTTACCACGCCAATTCATGCTTATATGGCAAAACATACGATGCTCAATTTTGTTCCACTTACTGGTACACGGGGGGAAATGGCAAACTGATATACTCAAACCTGTCTCGTTTGCTAAAGCTTGAAGTGCAACCTTCCACAAGCGTACACGGTAGCCATTGCTACCCCCACAATCAGCCGTAAGGAGAAGCGTAGTAGCATTGGGATAACCTTCAAAACCCATTTTTTGCCACCAACGACGAATGCTTTCAACTGCAAACTCTGCTGTATCATTATCAGTGCCAACACTGACGCACCCAGTATTTGCGCCTTGATCATAGACACCATACGGATTAACTTTGCCCAGTTGCTTATCAAAAAAATCATGAACCGCAACAGGCTCTGGCTGAACTTCCGGTTGCCAGTCCCGTCCTATATTCTTAAAGTCGCCAACCAGCTCCTTCTTCTTGGTGTCAACCGATACGACAGGTTGCTGGCGTTGCTGGAAGATAGACACTTGCTCGTTGATGTAGTTGAACTGGGCATCACGGTCCGGGTGATGAGAACCTTCTTTTATTTTCCGGTTTGCCTGCAAGCTATAACCCATATCAGCAAGTAGTTGAGCAACTTTTTGGCGACCAATTGTGTGTCCACGATTCTGCAGAGCCACTGCAAGCTGACGAACACTCTTACAAGTCCAGCTCAGTGGGGACTCCGAATTACCAAGGGTTACAGGGTCAAGCAATCTCTCAAGCTCAGCAAGCACTGTAGGGTCGTGTTGAATGACTGGTTTACGTCCACCACCAAGCGAGCGTATCCGCTTTTTTCCTTTTGGTAATACTCCAACGGATTGAGTAAGGCTTTTTATTCCATCATGAATCGTTGTCCGTGAAAGACCTGTGGCTCTGGAGACAGAAGAAACTCCTCCTCGTCCCAACGCTTTAGCTTCTACAGCCGCCCATATTCGTCGACTTTGCTCGTCCATAACTTCTTTGAGCACATTGAATTTTTCTCGCACCATGCCATCTTCTTCTATTTGCACAAGACAAGCATAGCATATTAAGCATATTTGTTCAACTTATTTATGGACAGTCCCTTAGTCAATTTTTTCGTTCAAAAATCTTTTCTTGCAAAAATCATGGATTAAACCATTATAATAGTCCAATGCTTTTGGGAGGTCAGATAGCAGCGTGATTGATTTGCATACGCATACGTTTTTCAGCGACGGGCAGCTCGTCCCTTCGGAGCTTGTCCAGCGTGCTCATGCCGCCGGATATACGGCCATTGCATTGACTGACCACACTGACAGCTCTAACATTGAGGCTATAGTTGCAAGCCTCGTAAAGGTCGCCGCTGACCTCAACCGCCACTGGAATATTAAGGTCATACCCGGGGTTGAACTGACGCATGTGCCGCCGGATATGATTGGGGAACTGACAGACCTTGCCAGATCGCTTGGGGCACACTTGGTGGTCGTCCACGGGGAGACAATAGTTGAGCCTGTCTTAGAGGGCACCAACAGGGCTGCTATCGCAGCCGGTGTTGATATACTTGCCCATCCCGGGCTTATTACGGGCGAGGACTGCCGTCTTGCGAAAGGCTCAGGCGTGACGTTTGAGATAACCGCCCGCAAGGGCCACAGCCTGAGTAACGGGCATGTTGCCCTCATGGCTGAAAAGTTTGGCATCCCGCTTGTCATCAATACGGACACACATTCGCCCGACAATTTGATATCTAAGGACACGGCTGTCAAGGTACTACTTGGCGCTGGAATTCCGCACGGTAAAGTTGCAGATATTTTTAAACAATCACAGCATATCGTCGATAAAGTATGTAAAAATTTATAATTAAACCGGAGAATACAAATATGCCTAAGGTCATTAAGAAAAGACATTCGAAACAGAGCGCCTCTCAGGGTGAACTGCCGTCCTCATACGACCAGCTTAAACACTATCTCGATAAAAACAAGAAACGCTCGCAGCTCATCATGGGCGGGGCAGTTGCCTTTATCGTCGTCGTCTCGATAATTATAATCTATCGCTCATATTCACATGGCCAGACCTCGGCATTAAGCGCACGCGCCTATAACGCCTTTTATGGTCAGAGTTCGGCGGCAGACGCTGACAAAAGACTAAAGGCGTCGCTCGATGATTTTCAGCGCTCATACGCTGAGGACAAATCCCCTGTTTCACTTCTCTACAGTGCCGCGGCACTGCTTGAGCTGGGCAACATCGATGAGGCTGAGAAAACCCTTATCAAGTTTAACGACACATACCAGACATATGATGAGCTTCTGCCCATATCATACCACAGGCTCTATGAACTCTATAAAGACAAGGGCGCTTCGGATAAGGCCCTGCAGACCATTGAAAAGCTCTATGCCCTGAAATCCCCAATCTTCAAAGACCTTGCCCTGTTTGAATGGGCATCGCTTCTTACCGCTTCTGGCAAGGCCGATCAGGCAAAGGCAAAAATAGCCGAATTGGAAAAGAACTACCCAATGTCCCCGTATGCTATGCCGGGCGTCGCTGGGGCAGATAACGCTACAAAAGGCTTAGACAATGCTACTAAGGGCTGAGAAATTATTAATAGCCGTAGCTCTGATTGTCCTGAGCGTCAGCGTACCGGTCAACGCCTTTGAAGTGCCGCTAAACTCGGTAGCCCACGTGTATTTTTCGCCGGTTGGGGGGGGCAACGTCGGCTATATTGGCTGAAATTGGCCGGGCGCGGTCAGAGATTCTTGTTCAGGCATATTCCTTTTCCTCAAAACAGATAGCTGAGGCGCTTATAAAGGCCAGAAAGTCCGGCGTGAATATAGCGGTAATTTTGGACAAGAGCAATCTTTCAGACCTCAATAGCGCAGGGGCTGTTATAGCAAGTGCCGGGATATCGACCTTTATAGACTCCATCCATAACATAGCCCATAACAAGGTTATGATTATTGACAGGGAGACCGTCATTACGGGAAGTTTCAACTTCACCCGCTCAGCAGACCTTGAAAACGCTGAAAACCTGTTAGTCCTCAAATCGAGAGAGCTTGC
>JADFXZ010000088.1 GCA_015233265.1 Nitrospirota bacterium | reverse complement strand
GACTCTTCTTCCAACATGCAAAAGTGCGGCATTGACCAAATATATATAAATGATTCATACTGGAACCAATAATGAATAAAATAAAGACATATTTACAATTAGTGCTGCTCATCACGTTATCGGCCTATGTGGCAGCCGACATAGGATTTCTTGCCGCGAATGAGTTCCCCGTTGCCGATGATTTTTTCTACAGCAGGCAATTTCCCTCTAAATACGAAAAAGATAGCAAATCCAGCAACATTATCATCGTAACCATAGACAACCAAACGATGTATAAATCCGGAAGACTACAGTATAAACGCTCTGTGTACGCCAGCGTGCTATCAAAAATTCTTGAAGGACACCCAAAGGCGATAGGTGTGGACATATTCTTTGACGGGCAACGTGATATTAAAGACGACCTGCGTTTCGTTAATATGCTAAACACAGCCAACGGCAATATTGTATTGGCCATTTATAAAAACGAACCAGATAATTTTCTCTTATATAGTGACAATATAACCTCAAAAGGCTATTTTAAAGGAAACGAATCGATTTCAATTGGGAATGTTCAGGGAATTGTCGAAAACAGGACGTATGGGGGCGTAAAGACCCTTTTATTAACCCCGCGCTCAGACAAGTACGGAAATATCTATGACTGCCTTCCAATAGTCGTCCTCACTAAATATTTTAACGCTGACTTTCAAGAATTCCCACGCTCAGACAACGACATTGCAACGATAGGAAACATATCGATTCCAACCTTAACAGACAAACATTCTGACCGGTATATGTATATTAATTACATTGGCGGCCTCGAGGCCTTTAACACGGTGCCGTTTGAACAGGTACCACATATGAACCCTGAGTTTTTTAAGGATAAGATTGTCCTCATAGGCGTGACTGAGGCTTTGATGGAAGACAATCATCGTACCCCTATATCAGACAACACCCCGGGCATTGCAATCCACGCAAATATCATTCATACGATAATCAATAAGCGGTTTATCTCACCGGTGCAGCCGCGCTACCAGTGGTTTTGCGTGTTTTTTGCGTCAATGGCGGTGTTTGCGCTGTTTTACTATGCAAAGACGCACATCTGCGTTGCAGCTGCCATACTGAGTTTGGCGGCGGTCAAAGCAGCGATAGACTTACTTTTCAGCCATTACGGGCTGTATGCACGATTTCTTCCATTTATAGTAAGTTCGATGTGTGTGAGCATATGCGCGTTGGTTTTCAGGAAGAATAATCATCAGCCCCATAAGTGAGTTCTGCCCCTGTGAAATTAGATGTTAAAAATCAAGGCAATATGTTATAATCGGAATAGGTGAGTATGCAGCGGGGAATATTGGCCTGAAAGAGGATATGGATGAATGAAAAAGGTATTTAGCCGGCCCGAGAGTCTTACGGAGACACCATTTCGGTTTTGTCCGGGGTGTGGGCACAGCATCGTACACAGGATGATAGCCGAGGTGATTGACGAGCTTGGCATCAGGGAGCGCGTGATTGGGATTGCCCCAGTGGGCTGCGCTGTGTTTGCCTATGATTATTTTAATTTCGATGTGATTGAATGCGCCCACGGCAGACCACCCGCCGTAGCTACCGCCCTTAAGCGTGTTCATCCGGACGCTATAGTGTTTTCATACCAGGGCGACGGGGATTTGGCCGCAATCGGCACGGCTGAGATAATTCACACGGCAAACAGGGGCGACAATCTTTCGATTTTTTTTATCAATAACGCCACATACGGCATGACAGGCGGGCAGATGGCCCCTACGACAATTTTGAAGCAGCAGACAACGACATCCCCTAAGGGCAAATCCAGCAGGGATGAGGGCTTCCCGCTGAAGGTGTCCGAGCTGATTGCCACCATAGACGGGGCAGTGTTCGTTGCTCGCACCTCGCTGGAGAATATCAAAAGTGTGCTCGTCACAAGGCAGCTCATAAAAAAAGTCTTTGAAAACCAGATCGAAAAAAGAGGGTTCAGTTTTCTTGAAATCCTCTCCCCGTGCCCGACAGACTGGCACTATACGCCGGCGGATTCTATGAAATGGATAAAAAACGAGATGATGCCCGTTTTTAAAAGCGGAATAATTAAAGATATAACCACAGGGTGATCAGACAATGGAAAAAAGAATTTTAATTGGCGGCTCAGGCGGCCAGGGCATACTCTTCATGGGGAAGGTCATAGCCAGTGCTGCCATGATTGACGGCAAGAATGTGACATGGTTTCCATCCTACGGCGCTGAGATGCGCTGCGGCACGGCCAACTGTGCGGTTGTAATCTCGGACGAGCTGATAGGCTCCCCTGTGTTTAAAACCGCCGACATACTCGTCGTCTTTACAGAGGCATCTTTAAATAAATTCACTCCGCGCCTCAATAAAGACGGCTATCTGCTGTATGACTCGTCGCTGATAACCTGCAACAGCACCAAGCACAACGGCGCCATTGGAATAAATGTCACAGAAATGGCCAGAGAGCTTGGCAACACCAAGGCGGCAAACATGATAATGCTTGGGGCAGCCGCGGCAATCACCGGCCTGATGGCAAAGGAAGACCTGCTCAATGCCATCGAGAGCGATATGTCCGAGTGCATGCTCAAGGCGCTGTCCATTAATAAACGCGCCATACTAAAGGGATATGAGATAGTTGAAAATCAGGAAAGCGCAAATATCAGACGTCGTACATATACATAAACTTATAAATCAATATGCCGCCAGAGAGTTGATGCTCCCTCGGTCATTAAACGAGCTGTATGAAAATGTCAGGGATTATTATGTGTTTCAGACGATAGACTCCGAGATAGCGGCCGTCTGTGCGCTGCACGTCTTGTGGGAGGACCTCGCTGAGATAAAATCCCTGGTTGTACGACAATCTCAACAGAGGCAGGGCATTGGCCGGATGCTTATTAACTGCTGTAAAGAGGAGGCCGCAGCTCTGGGGGTCAGCCAGGTATTTGCACTGACCTATGTAAAGGGATTTTTTACGCGGCTGGGCTTTACTGAGCTAGATAAGGCGCTGCTGCCACATAAGATATGGGGGGATTGTATTCGCTGTTCAAAGTTTCCGGACTGCGACGAACAGGCGGTGATAATAAATATTGCTAATGTCTGATGGAGCGGACATCGTGTATTTGAAAAAGATTCAGGCCTAAAAGACTTGTCACAAACAAGGAGGTTTTATGCCGCTGATCACATGGAATGAAAGCCTTAGTGTACATATCAGGGAATTTGATAACCATCATAAGAAACTTGTGACGCTCCTCAACGGCCTTTTTGATGACGTGACGGCAAAAAAGGACGACGCGCTTGTTGAAGTGGTGATAGGGGAGTTGATAGATTATACCAAGTACCATTTTGCCGCCGAGGAGAAACTGATGACTAAGTATTCGTTTCCATTGGCAGCCCTGCATCAGCAGCAACACAAAGAGCTGATTGCAAAGGTTGTTGATCTTCAGCAACAGCTCAAAGAAGGTAGAGCCAGGGTAGACTTAGCGCTGTTGAATTTCCTCAAGGAATGGCTGACTAAACATATCATGGGGACTGACAAAAAATATTCGGTGTTTCTTAAAAACAAAGGTGTATGCTAAATAACGATGCTATTACATAAGGAGGATTTATGCCGCTATTAATATGGAATGACAGCTTCAGCGTACATATCAGGGAATTTGACGAGCATCACAAGAAACTTGTAAAACTCCTCAACAACCTTTTTGACGCCGTGTCGGCAAAACAAGGCTGCGACGCAGTTGAGCCGATTCTAGGGGAGTTGATAGACTATACCAGATACCATTTTGCCGCTGAAGAGAAGCTGCTCAACAAGCATTCGTATCCGTGGATTGCCGCACAGGAACACGAGCACAAAGAACTGATTGTCAAGATCGTCGATTTTCAAAAGCAGTGCAAGGCAAAAAAGGCAATGATAGACTTAGCGCTGTTGAATTTCCTGAAGGATTGGCTGACAAAACATATCATGGGGACTGACAAAAAATACTCGTCGTTTCTAAAGGAAAAAGGCGTCTCCTAAAGACAAGCATAACACCCGGCTCCTGAGCTTTAGCAGCAGCCGGGTGCGCCAGCTACTTCTTGATTTTATCGTTGCTCTCTTCTATGGTCTCCATCATGCACTGGGGCATGTTTCTGGCAAATGTGGTCATCAGGACAAACCCCTTCTGGACTTCAGGGTCTTTCAGGGCTGAGAAGATGTTCTTGATGCCGGGCTTAAGGGGTTTTTCTATAAGCTGCTGCATTGTGCGAACCGCGCACTTCTCCATCCCTCTTATCATATATTCAGTCTCTTTGGCAAATGCCATCTTCAGTGTAAAGTCAAGTTCTCCGCTCTTGTCAAAATAAGTTAGAAAATCCAACAGTTTGATAAAAGTCGGGATAGCCTCGCCGGTCTTTAGCAGCAGCTCCATCGTCTCGTCTTTCTCGTAGGCATATCTGAGGGAATTAATAGTCGGAGTCAGCTCCTTCATCATCTTATCCGAGGCAGGGGAAAGGTCCTCGGCAAACCCCTTGAAGGCCTGCATGACCTTTAATAATTCGATAAAGGTTGGGATGTTGTCGCCTATGCTCTTGAGCAGCTGAAGAGTCTCATCCCTCTCGAACCTTATTCTGAGGTCGTTTAAGGTCGAGTTTATCTCCTTCATTGCCTTTTCCATGCCCGGCATAACGTCGCTGGCGAAGTTCTCGATTATCTTAAACTTCCCATACAGCTCGTCTATCTTTGCGGCCATCTGGTGCTCTGCTGTGCCGCTTGTTGGTATCTTATTGTTTGCCATCTATCACTCCTCAAAAATTAGTTTCGTGTTAAGTTAAACTAACGCGTTCAACATGAGATTCCAGTAAAGCGGCCTGAGCATGTGGACTTTGAGGACCCAATTGGCATAACTTTCAATCGCTGGTGAAATGGGTGCGTCATAATTGAACTGCGCAAACATGACACGCTTGTTCCTTGTCAGCATCGGGCAGATGATCTCGCCGTCATATGCGGCCTTCGTCGGGACTCCGGTAATGTCCGCAGCAAGGCGCGCTACCAGAACCTTTGCCTGTTTCCTGATGCCTGAGGCAGTCTTTGACGTAGGGAAGTCTGTAGCGTCGCCTATGCCGTAGACATTGCTGTACTTCTTGCTGACCATCAGGTTTTTATCGCATGTGACCCAGCCAGCGGCGTCGCCCACACCCTCGGAGTTCTCTATGAGCGGTTCACCACCATGGGGCGGGGTAATTGTAAGCGTGTCAAACCTAACCTCTTTTTTGCCGAAATCCTTTAAAACCCCCTTGGTATAATCCACCTCGGAGGGGTTAAAGTTTGCCACCGTCTCAATATCCCTCGATGCGAAAATCGAATTCAGCTTAGAGGCATACGGCTCTCTGCTGAATACTGCAGGCATCGGCGTTGTAAATATAAACTTAAACTTATTCCTTATCCCTTTTTGTCTCATCATATCCTCGGCCATCATGATGAACTTCATAGGGGCCGCGGGGCACTTAATCGGCATCGAGCACACGGAGGCGACAATCGTGCCGCCGTCGAGATTTTTCAGCGCGTCGCGCAGTTTTATTGCCCCATTGAGGGTATAGAAGTTAAATACATTAGTCCCCTTGTCAAGGCCGTCTTTCAGCCCCTCAGGGTCTTCGTCAAACAGGAGCTTTGCGCCGGTTGCTATGACAAGATAATCATATGATATATCACCGCTTTTAGCGGTGGATACCTTGTTATTTACGGCGTCGATTTTTGTGGCCTCGTCGTGGACGAGCTTGATTCCATCGAAAAATAAATCCTTTGTCGGTCTCATCAGATTGACCGGGTCATCAAGGTCAAACACCACCAGGGTGAATGCCGGTTGGTAAAAATGTTTCTCGCTTCTTTCTATGACTGTAATTTCCACCTCATCGGCAGTGAACGCGCCTCTCATACGGTTAGAAAACATTACGCCGCCGCTGCCGCCTCCAATTACTACGATTCGTTTCATTTCAGCTACCTCGCTTTAAGTTATTTAGAGGGTATGTTAGTATACCAACTGCCTTAACACAACAAACTTCTACCGACATCCTCGCCTGCCAACCAATACTTAATTAAATCAAAATAATAAGGAAATGTCAAGTAATATAAAATACTCTGTGTGTATGCCAAAAAAAAATTATCGAAAGTAGTTGATATATTTATCGTTTATAATGTATCATAAGTGCGCTGTGCCCAAGAAATACGCTGTGCCCAAGAAATACGCTGTGCCCAAGAAATTGGCGGTGTGCAAGCAATGCTGGCCACACTACACGGCGGTGCGGGTCGCACTATGCGGTTGCGATAGACGAATTTGTCACATCATCAAGGACGGGCTACAGCATGAGACAGGCTTGTGTACAGACGGCCAATTAGTCCTCTAACGTATATATATGACTACAGGTTTCTGCTGGTACGCGTCCTGTTTTACGTATGGCTGGTCGTTGCACTCTTCTGGTTATACTCCCTTTTGGGGGTTGAGAGTGTCGAAATAAAGAGTTTACGATTTGCACATAAGCTCAGAGAGGGCGACGAAGAGGCTATAAGCGCGCGGTCTGCCTTGGCATTCATCCTTTGGGCGTTAACGTCCGGGGTCTTTTTTGCAGGGATAGTTATATTTGTCGTTAAATTTGCATATAACTGCATAATGGACACGATAAAGGGCATCATGCCGCGTAAGACGTGGGATTTTGTTGTGCCGATTATCCTGCTGGTGTCGCTTTGGCCGTGCTTTTCATACAAGGTGCAGATTAAATCGGTATACTGGACATTGTGTCTGCAGGCCAATGAGATAGTTCAGATGGCCCTTGGATACGAGGTAAGACTTAAGAGCTGTAAGACTCAGGGTATTAAATTGCGGGATTCAGCTTTCAGTATCGATCAAGACCATGAAGGCGGAAAATAGCCGCTAAACGATATATTAAGGAGTGAAAACCTATGAAAATGTTAGTAGCCGAAGATGATAATACATCACGCAAACTGCTCCATAAACTGCTGTCTCCATACGGCACATGCGATGTGGCCTCAAATGGCCGGGAGGCGCTTGATGCCTTTACTCGGGCATTAAACGACGCAGCGCCATATGATCTGGTCTGTCTGGATATAATGATGCCGGTGTTAAGCGGCATGGAGGCCCTTGTGGCGATGCGCGAAGAGGAAAGCCGCACAAAGAAATACCCGTCCTGCAAGATAATCATGACTACCGCCCTTGATTCGCCTAAGGACATCATCGAGGCATACTACAACGGCGGCTGCACAGACTATCTCGTTAAGCCCATCGACACAAGAAAACTTATCTCGCTGATAAGGGGCTATGGCCTGATACCAGACGAGCAGTAGGGAGTCACAGATCTAATCTGATTCGGATAGAGTCTTAATGGCGGCGTGAAACTCATCGAGCAGCTCTTTTCTGAGCCTGATGATTTCCGCGAATTGTCCGTTAAAACCCCTGTAAGCCCTGCCGCCGCTGCTTTCCATATATTCGATAGCAGGTGTGCAGAAATACCAGTTGCATCGAAACGGCCTCAGCTGCCGTGAGACGGCACAGCCAGTGACCGCAAGATAATTACACGGCAAGTCCTCCGGCCTTTCGTTAGTGCCAAAGGCAATGATCTCATCCGGCCTAATCCCCAGGGCCGCCACATAAATAATATCTCCGATATCATA
Source organism: Nitrospirota bacterium (assembly GCA_015233265.1). Taxonomy (GTDB): domain Bacteria; phylum Nitrospirota; class Thermodesulfovibrionia; order Thermodesulfovibrionales; family Magnetobacteriaceae; genus Magnetominusculus. Next base: position 1,172 of record JADFXZ010000088.1, on the reverse strand, counting down.
GCGCCCAAACCTGTTAACGCAGCAGACGCTCTGGCACGTAGGACAGACTGCGTTAATGACGGGTATAAGCAGTTGGTCTATATGCGCTATTTGCGCGTTGAGCCGCCAGGCCTTAGCCCTGAGGCCAGACATTTGAGGCGTACTTAGGGAAGTGCATATGGCGTTAATTAAAAGTTCACGGTGCCAGCTGTCTGTTTCACTGTCGCGATTAAATATAAAACCATAACCGTAAGTTCTGAGAAGCCACGCAAGCTGCCCGAATAACCAGCCGCTTATGACCATAAAAAATGATTTATAAATATTCTTAATTTAATGCTGGTATATTATCCCATTCCTATGCTATATTACAACACCTTTTCAGTAGAAGGGTCTGATTAAAAAAAGAAGGAGGAAGTAGAGAATGAAGCATCTATTGTACATTGCGCTTATTGCAGCGCTCGTGATGTCGTTTGCAGCATGTAAGCCAGCGCCGCCACCGGCACCTGCACCTACACCTGCGCCAACAGCAGCACCAACACCTGAGGCAACTCCGGCACCGACACCTGAGGCGGCTCCAGCGGCTCCGGCGGCTCCGGCGGCAGAACCAGCTCCAGCGGCACCTGCAGCTCCGGCGGCAGCTCCGGCGGCAGCTCCGGCGGCAGCTCCGGCGGCATCGCCTGCTCCAGCGGCACCTGCAGCTCCAGCGGCATCGCCTGCTCCAGCGGCACCTGCAGCTCCAGCGGCATCGCCTGCTAATAAATAGCTCATCAGGGTGTGGTTTGCCTCAGGCGGAAGCCATATGCTCAGCGCTTGAGGCAATTGCCACACCCTAAAACAGGCCTAATATGACTGTACTTGATAAGATTATCGCAAAAAAGGCGCAACGGTTGCTTGAGCAGAAGGCTGCGTTTCCGCTATCTGAGATAAAAAAAATTGGCGCAGAGACCTCCCCTCGTGACTTCTTTTCAGCTGTTAGCCGCAACGATTCTGAACCTCTAAAATTAATCGCGGAAATCAAACACGCCTCTCCGTCTGAGGGCATCATTCGCCACGATTTTAACCTCAGAGATATAGCCCGCACATATGAACAGTGCCGTGTTAACGCCGTGTCCATCCTTACGGAGGAGGATTTCTTTAAAGGCCAACTTTCTTATATCGAGGCGGCAAAGGAATTCCTGAGCTGCCCTGTCCTG
>JADFXZ010000087.1 GCA_015233265.1 Nitrospirota bacterium | reverse complement strand
AATAGGTTACACCGCCTGACTTACTTTTTTACACACCTTTTTATTATACCTCACAGCAAGGGAAATTATAGAATCATTAAATGCTAATAACTTGTGGCAAGGCGAGATATATAATATAAAGAAAACGGGTGAGCGATTTTGGTGTGATGTCACTATTTCGACATTTGATCATAATGATTTCGGTAAAGTATGGATATCGATTCATACGGATATTACCAAGACCAAGATGGCGCAGTTAGCGCTTAAAAGGTTCTTTGACCTTTCAATAGATATGTTATGTATAGCCGAGATTGACGGCTATTTTAAGGTGCTCAGCCCATCGTTTGAGAAAACTCTTGGGATTACGCTCGACGAGCTAATGTCAAAACCATATATAGAGTTCATTCATCCCGATGACAGGCAGGCAACCATTCATGTAGCGGAATATGCGTCTAAGGGGATTCCAGTTTATAATTTTCACAACAGATATTTATGTAAGGACGGCACATATAAGTACCTTTCGTGGACAGCATTGCCTATTCCTGAAGAAGGTCTGTCCTATTGTACCGCGACTGACGTTACAGACCAAAGGAAGCTGCAAGAGGCGTTAAAGCAAGAACTTGCGCTTCAATCATCGATTGCCAAGGTAACGGCAGCCCTGTTAGATCCTACAATTGACAAACACGCTATCTCAAACATAGTCCACGAAGAGTCGTTAATACTCACAGACAGTGTTCACGGTTACGCGTCGCTGATAGATGAAAAAGGAGATAATGTCGCTTATACTCTTACCAATATGATGGGGAAGGAATGTCAGATTGCAATGGAACTTCAAACCATTAAATTCCCTAAAGGCCAGGATGGATATAACGCCCTGTGGGGACATTCATTAAACACCGGAGAGGATTTTTTTACAAATTCGCCGCATGAACATATTGCGTATAAGAACTGTGCCCCGCCAGGCCATGTGGAAATTAAAAACTTCTTGTCCGTTGTCGTAAAAGGGGGCGGCAAAATTATTGGGCAAATTGCTGTGGCTAACTCATCGCGGGATTATACTGAAAGAGACTTATTGATTGTCAGGCAGTTGGCCTCTATTTATGCTGTGGCGATAGAAAGAAAAGAGTTAGAAGAGAGGCTTGTCAGCAGTGAGCAAAGATTCAGGACTGTCTTTGAAAACGCTCCAGTCGGGGCTGTACTTACAGATGCGGCAACCGGTGCGTATGTTCAGGTTAACCAGGCATTCTGCAATATTACCGGTTACTCTTGCAAAGAACTGCTGGGCTTAACATTTAAAGATATTACGCATCCAGATGATATTGAGCGGCAAATCTATGGGTTAATACTTTTGGAAAGAGGTAAGATACCGGTTCATAGCATGGAGAAGCGATATATTCACAAGAATTCTAATATAATATGGGTAGCTATCACATTTATCTCTTTATATATAGACTCAAATCAACCACCGCTTATTCTTGCTACAGTTGAAGATATTACGGAAGTGAAACAGTTGACAGAGGCTCTGAAAGAAAGAGAACTCGACATAATAGAGATACAGAAGAAAGCACAGTTTGGCACATGGACATTTAACCCGGTGAGCCAGCAATCTGAGTGGTCGTTAGAACTGTACAATATCTGGGGTATAGATCCCAAATCAGGCCCTCCGCTCTATGAACAACTCAAAGACCATATCCACCCTGATGACCGTCAGCAATTTGACGATATTGTAAAAGAATCAATTGAACTTAATAAACCTTATGATTTAGAGATGCGTATTTGTCGTCCTGACAAAACTGAAAGAGTAATTCACGCTATCGGTGAGCCTGCTGTAGACGATGCCGGTAAGGTAGTGAAATTGAGGGGGTCATATCATGACATCACAGAGCGAAAGGCAATGGAAAAAGAGCTGAAGCAGTTAAATACCAACCTTGAATCTTTGGTAGTCGAAGAAACCCAGAAGAGGCGCCAGAATGAGCAAATGTTGATACAACAGTCAAAGATGGCGGCAATGGGTGAGATGATAGGACTAATCGCGCATCAGTGGAGACAGCCTCTGAACGCCATAGGAATAACGGTACAGGACTTAAAAGATGCATACGCCTATGGGGAACTCAACGACAAATATATAAATGAAACTGTAGATGTTACCATGAGTCAAGTCAATTTTATGTCAAAGACGATAAATGATTTCAGAAACTTTTACAAGCCGTCGAAGGAAAAATGCCGCTTCGATGTAAAGGCCGCCGTAGAAGAGCTGCTATGGATGTTCGAACAGATCTTTAAGAAAAGCGGCATAGATATTACAATAGAAACTGTGCAGCATACAGAACTCTCTACAGATGGATATCCCAACGAGTTTAAACAGGTGCTACTGAATATCTTAAATAACGCTAAAGACGCGATTACTGCAAAAAAGGAATCAGAGGGTTCGGCATATACTGGTCAGATAGAGATTATCATCGGCACTGACGAAGACAAGAATAAAATCATTGTATCCATACGTGACAACGGAGGCGGCATACCACAACACATCTTAGAAAGAATCTTCGAACCCTACTATACAACCAAAGGGGAGCAAGGCACAGGAATTGGGCTGTACATGTGCAAGACAATAATCGAGACGAACATGGGCGGCAGCCTCAGCGCGAGGAACTACGACGGCGGGGCGGAGTTTACTATAAGCATGGGTATCGCACGCTGATGATTAATCACTCCTGAAATGCGCCCCGATGCTGTCCTTTCTTTCTATCGCTGATTGGACTATCAGCTGGGCTGTCTGCAGGATATTTTTTATTTCATTTTCGTACCGGCTCAGGTATGTGTGGGCGGTAATATGATTGAGGGAATTGAAGACTTCAAGCGCCTCGTTCAATGACGCGGCGCTTCTGATAATGCCCACCTTGTCCCACATCGTGCGGCGAATGGTGCTTCTTATCTCATCAGGATTTTCTATGTGGTCTTGAGTTACTTTTAATGACAGCTCAGGGTTGATGTATTTCGTATCAGTCCACTGCCGGAGGGCAGTTGCCCCTGCACGCGCGCCAAAGACCAGACCCTCAAGCAGACTGTTACTAGCCAGCCGGTTTGCCCCATGCACTCCAGTACATGCCACCTCCCCTGCCGCATACAGTCCGTCGATATTCGTCCGGCCATCTATGTCCGTCCTGACGCCGCCCATCATATAGTGTGCCGCCGGTGAGACCGGTATCAGCTCTGTCGTTATATCTATATCGTACTTCAGGCAGGTCTTGTATATCATCGGAAAGCGATTCTTAATATAGTTCTTATCAAGGTGGGTAATGTCCAGATACACATGGTGGCTCTGTGTCCTTGCCATCTCGGACACTATCGCACGGGCTACTATGTCCCTTGTGGCAAGTTCAGCCTCCGGGTGGTAAAGCCCCATGAACTTCTCCTTGTGGATATTTCGTACTACGGCGCCCTCGCCCCGCAACGCCTCGCTTATGAGAAATTGCGGCGCCCCTGAGGCGTAAAGGCTTGTCGGGTGAAATTGGACAAATTCTATATCTGACATCTGCGCCCCCGCCCGAAATGCCGCCGCCATACCGTCGCCGGTTGCCACCTGGGGATTAGTCGTCCTTGAGTAGACCTGCCCTGCCCCGCCCGTTGCCAGTATCGTCGCCCCGGCAAGCACCGCCGTAACCTGCCCGTCTCTCAGCATATATGCCCCGTAGCATCGCCCACCTGAAACGATTAAATCTAAAAAGTACGCGAACGAGTATTTCTTTATCTGTGGAATTGACATCGCCTTTTTAATCAGCACTCGCTCGATTTCCCTGCCCGTTGAATCTCCATGGGCATGGAGGATGCGCCGCCTCGAGTGCGCCGCCTCAAGCGTGAAAATCAGCCGCGAGTCAGATTTGTCAAACTCAGCGCCCCATGATATTAATTCCATGATGCGCTCCGGCCCTTCGTTTACCAGTGTGCGCACGGCCTCATCCCTGCACAGCCCGTCGCCCGCCTTTATCGTGTCCTCAAAGTGAATCCCTATTGTGTCCTCGTCACACAGGGCAACCGCAACGCCACCCTGAGCGTATTCCGTTGAGGATTCCTTGAGCGTATCCTTTGTTATTACATAGACGCTTCCCGCGGCAGCAGCCTCAAAGGCCGCCCTCAGCCCGGCTACACCGCTTCCTATGACAAGGAAGTCCACATGGTCAGCTGTCACGGCAGAAGCTCGTTAAAATTGCTGATGTAGGGCAACATACCCGAATATTGCGTGTTTTCACGGGAACTAGCCATATGTTTTATCAACACATACTTTATTCCATATCTGGCAGCGCTCTGCGCCACCTCAAGCGTGTCGTCAATGAACAGCGTATTGTTTTTTTCAAACCCCACCGTCATCTGCGCGTTTATCCAAAACCCCTCGTCCTCCTTTGGATAGCCCATGTCTGAGGACATGATTACCTTATCGAAATATTTCCCTAATTCCGTGTGTTTCATCTTAAAGGCAATCGTCTTGTAGTGGGCGTTTGTGGCAAGTACCACAGTTTTTTTGTGAATTCTGAGGGCTGTAAGGAAGTCCTCCACGTGCGGGTGTGCCTCAAGCAGGTGGCGAACCTGCTCGTTTAAGGCAGGGATGTCTATGTCTAATTCATTTGACCAGAAGTCGATATCTGTCCAGCTTAATGTCCCTTCACGCGCCTTGTATCTTGTAAATAGCAGCTCTTTTGCCGCTCCAAATGTGATTCCGTGTTTTTCCGCGTATTTCTCAGGCACGAGGTGACGCCAAAAGTAGTCGTCAAAATATTTATCGACCAGCGTGCCATCCATGTCAAGTAGTACATGTGTTATCTCACTCCACAGCGCCCTTCTGATAACAGCGGCATCCATCACTTACCACATGACCCATGGCATGAGGGCGGGGCAGGTGTACTGGATAAAAATGGCTCATCCTTTATAAAGTCGATGACCATCTCGGCAATCGTCTTCTTATATCTTTGAAAAAAGACCATCTCCTTTCTGAGCTGCCCCTCCAGCAAGGCTATTTGCGTGTAAATTGGTGTGCGGTCTATGACGAGCGGGAATTCTGTGTGCAGCTGCCTAAACCTCTTGCAGCCGTCCCAGTATTGGGTGGGCTTCCCAGTTTGATTAAGCGAAGAAGGCACCCCGTGGACGCGGCATATCATCGGCCTGTTTTTATACACCACACAGTTACCATCGAAATTCAGCGGACACATTATCCTCAACGAATCTGTCTTATATGGGTTTTTGGCTGTCTCCATACAATATGCCTGTGAGCGCTCAGCAATGGCCTCCGCCATTTCCTGGTCATCGATTAGCGACAGCCCTTGAGCCAGATAAAAGTACTCAATCAGCGTATAGTGGTAAAACACCGTAGTGCAACAGTTGTCCTGACATCCGGTGCATGAAAAAGGCTCCTTCTTTCCTTCGCTTGAAGTACAGCGATAATGCTCCTGAGACTTATAATACAGCTCATCGGAGGCCATAAATATCTCCGAGAGTTTACCAATGTATGGTGCGATATCAACAGACATGACAAAATGCCTCCTAAAGAGTCCCCTTAGTGGAGGGTACACCTTTGGTTTTTGGGTTAATAGCGGCTGCGGCAGCAAGCGCCCTGCCAAAGGCCTTAAATATTGCCTCAAATATATGGTGCGTGTCGCGCCCGTAGTGCAGTATGATGTGAAGATTAAACAGACCGTGGCTGCTTAGTCCCCTGAAGAAATCCTCAAAGAGCGACACCTGTAAGTCTTTCAGATAGCCGCTTGTGTCCCTTACATTGTAAACCAGATAGGGTCTGCCGCTTAAATCGATGACGACCTCTGCGAGGCTTTCGTCCATCGGGACGCTTGCGCAGCCGAAGCGGTTGATGCCGTGTTTGTCGCCAAGTGTCTTGTTGATTGCATCGCCTAATGTGATACCAATGTCTTCCATCAGGTGGTGGTAGTCAACGTCCGTATCCCCGGTGGCCGTGATATTAAGCGTGAAGTGCCCATGTCTTGAGGCCAAATCAAGCATATGGTTTAAAAACGGTATCTGAGTGTTTATCTCTGAGGTACCAGGCTCATCGAGATTAATCTCCACTGTGACGTCAGTTTCTGTCGTTTGTCTGTGTGTCTTATATTTTCTCATTTGAGACTTCCCCCTGTTATCTTTTTCATGCTCATTATAAAGGCGGCGTTTTCTTTAGGTGTCCCGACGGTGACACGAAAGCAGTTATCAAGCGGACCGGGTGCACCGGAGGCCCCGCCACCGGCAAGTTTCTTTATTAAAATATCGTCAGCTATAAGTTTTTTATAGAGGGCGTCAGCTGTGACAGAGGCGTTGTTTTGCAATTTAAACAAGATAAAATTGGCGTCAGACGAATATGGTTTAATAGCTTTGAGCTTCGATAGCTCCATAAATAATCTGTCTCTTTCGTCCTTTATGTTGACAATACAGGCGTCAATTGATTTCTCGTCCTTTAGTATCCCAAGAGCAGCGGCCTGTGACAGAGAGTTGACGTTATAGGGCAGCCTTACCTTATTTATCGCCCCGATGATGGCCTTATCTCCAACGATGAAACCCAGTCGCAGCGCTGCCAGCCCAATCTTACTAAGCGTACGCATTACAAGCAGATTCCTGTATCGAGGCAGTAAATCTATGAAGGAATCTCCCCGCGGCGAAAACGGCTGATACGCCTCGTCAACTATGACAAGTCCTCCGGCGTTTTCTATAACCTCCAACACCTTCTCGCACGTAAAGGAATTGCCTGTTGGATTATTAGGCCGTGACAGGAATATCAGTTTAGGGTTATGTCTTCCAATGGCAGCAAGCATGGCCTCCATATCGAGGTCGAACTGCCCGTCAAGGGCTACCATGATGGTGTTTTCACCGAGTGAGTCGGCAATTATGCGATACATCGAAAACGTTGGGGCGGGGATGAGGACAGGGCCTCCTACAGCGGTAAGCAGATAATATATAAGTTCGTCCGAGCCGTTGCCGTGCAAGACACACTCCGGTTCAACGCCCCATTTCCCTGCAAGCACCTTGCGCAGGGCGGCGGCCTCAGGGTCAGGATACCTGTTTATGGCAATCTTGAGCGCCCCTAGTGGAAATCCATACGGACTTTCGTTTGCGTCAAGCCTTATCGAACACGGGGGGGCGTCGATAGTATAGGCCTTGAGCGCCTTGATATTGGGTTTAATCAGGTCTTCGATCACTTTTCCTTAATCTGCCTAACTCCGGCCAGATGCTCATAAACCAGGCCAGATGCTCACAAACTACGGTATGACCTTATTCAATGGATACTCTACAATACCAGAGGCACCGGCATTCTTAATCCTCGGAATGAGGTCCCTAACACTTTGTTCTTTAGTGATTACCTCGATAGCGGCCCAATCCTTATCGATAAGTTCCGATACAGTCGGGGAGTGCAACCCCTGCTCCCTGAGGATTTCCATAAGAGTAGACAGCGCGGCCTTTGGCACGTTCATCTTAAGCCCAACAAGTTCCTCGGCGGCCAGAGCGCCTTTTAAGAGCATGACGATGTTCTGGATTTTCTCTCTTTTCCAAGGGTCTTCCCATGCCTTTTTATTGGCTATAAAGCGCGTCGTGGACACCAAAACCGTGTGAAGAATGCGCAGATTATTTGCCCTAAGTGATGAGCCTGTCTCTGTCAGCTCCACAATGGCGTCAGCCAGCAAGGGAGGTTTAACTTCCGTTGCCCCCCATGAAAAATCAACCTCTGCCTTGATATTGTTTTGTTCCAGAAATCTCTTTGTGTGACCGACAAGCTCGGTTGCAATGCGTTTGCCGTTTAAGTCTTCCAATTTTTTTATAGGACTGTCATTAGGCACGGCAACTACCCATCTAACCGGCTTAAGACCTTCTTTTGCGTAGCTGAGCTCAGCTGCTTCCACAACATCTGAGTTTTGCTCTAACACCCAGTCCAGACCTGTGAGGCCGCAGTCAAGTATTCCATTTTCCACGTAACGCGCCATCTCCTGCGCCCGAATCAGCATGGATTGAATCTCCGGGTCGTCAAACGTCGGATAATATGACCGCGAAGACACGGTTACACGGTAACCGGCCTTTCTAAAGAGCTTGAACGTCGATTCCTGCAGGCTGCCCTTGGGAAGCCCTATTTTGAGTGTCCTTGTCTCTTCCATACTGGTATTATACACAAATGAAATATTTTTTTCACATATTTTTTATGAGAGAGGTTGTGCACAGGAGGGGCGCTTATAGTTTGTGTCCCTGAATTGTAACGGTGCGGCAAAAAAAAATGGTCCGGTGATTTTTTTTCGATTGACACGCATGGCTATGAAATGTTACATTTTTTCGCTTGGCATAGCTGGGCAGCGCGATAATAAATGGAAATTGAAGAAAAGGGGGTGAACTAATGAAAAAGCTGACATTGATTCTTATGATCGTATCGCTCCTTGCAACGGCAACCGTATTGCTTGCCAATGAGAAAGTAGTTGGAGTGCTCGATTCAATCGAAAAGAAGGGTGACGCGGTCGAATCTCTTGTAGTGCTGGACGAAAAAGCCGGCAACGCAAAGAAGACCATCAAATGCGATGGCAAGTGTACGGTAAAGCCCGGCGTAGATAAAGGCTCGAAGGTAACCGTCGAGACTACTGAAAAAGGAATAACCGTAAGAAAGGCAGTATCAGGCTGCTAATCTACTTCAGAGACGTTTAGACGGCAAAAGATGGCCTTGTTATTTTAGACCTTCTTTTGCCGTTTAATATTAATACTAAGCAGCAGTTATCTGAGTAATTTTGTCATTCCTGCGCAAGCAGCAATCCAGCCTTGCATATATTGGCGTAAGGACTGGATTCCAGCTCAAGCAGACTGTGTCACAATAAAAAACCAGCCCCCCCCCCC
>JADFXZ010000255.1:2396-3179 GCA_015233265.1 Nitrospirota bacterium | reverse complement strand
CAAGACCCTGTGTGTACCAGCAACGGCTATCAAATCCGCCATCAGTTTTGCGGAGATTGGCACTCTGGGCTGCACCTTTCTATCCTGCCGCGCATAGCCGTAGTATGGGATTACGGCGGTTATCCTGCCAGCTGAGGCCCGCTTTAAGGCATCGACCAGCAACAGGTACTCCATCACGTTGTCGTTGACAGGGGCGCATGTGGATTGCATAACAAAGATGTCAGAACCCCTGACATTGTCATCGACCTGGATAGATATTTCGCCGTCGCCGAATCTCTTTATAACGGTGTTGACTAACTTCTTGCCGAGGATTTGCGCTACTTCATTAGCCAGCGACACGTTTGAGGTACCGGTTATGAGCTTAATTTCCTTGAGCATAATTAAATCTCTCCTTAAAGTTCCATGAACCGGCCCTATGGTGTCGGCTCTATTGCTGGCTGGGGTGGGAGGATTCGAACCTCCAGATGGGAGATCCAAAGTCTCCTGACTTGCCGTTTGTCGACACCCCATCGCTCAACTTCGAAATTAAAGATAGTATTGTAAAATAAATTTTGCGTGATTGTCAAAAGGATATTGACAATGGCGGCATATTTATTTTATTTTATTGAACGTCGCCAGTGCAGGGTGTGTGTGCAGCCGCCGATAGGACGCCGACAATGCAATTGAAATTAAGGAAGAAGGTGAAGGGGCAATGAAGACAAAGTTTATGAAGAAGGATGAGTACGAAAGAAAGTGGTACGTAGTTGATGCTAAGAGCAAGGTTCTGGGGCGTCTGGCCACAAA
>JADFXZ010000255.1:0-2376 GCA_015233265.1 Nitrospirota bacterium | reverse complement strand
GGCAAAAACAAGCCTGTATTCACGCAGAACCTTAACACTGGGGATTGTGTGAACCTAGTAAACGCGGAAAAGGTAAAACTGACGGGTAATAAGCTCAACGACAAGGTCTATTACCACCACTCCGGATACATTGGCAACATAAAGTCGGAGACCGCAAAGGACAGAATGCAAAGACAACCCGACAAGCTGTTTCGGGCTGCCGTCTGGGGAATGCTGCCTAAGAACCGGCTTGGCAGGGCTATGATAAAGAAACTCAAGATATACAAGGGCGCGCAGCATCCACACGCGGCACAAAAGCCCCAGACCTTGGATATAGCTTGATATAGCCAGATACTACATGGTATTAAAATGGCATTATGTGAGACATTCAAATAACGTGAGGAGATCTCAATGGCAGAAATCAGATACACGGCAACCGGCAAGCGTAAGACCTCGGTAGCCCGTATAATATTAAAAAAAGGCAAAGGCGACATAACCGTTAACAACAGGCCAATAGATACATATTTCCCGCGTGAGACCCTGCGGATGATGATAAATCAGCCGCTTGAGGTCACAGGCATGGTAGGAAAGCTCGACGTCACGGCAAGCGTACACGGCGGTGGCCCGGCCGGTCAAGCTGGCGCGGTAAGGCACGGTATCTCAATAGCCCTCATCAACTCGGACTCTGACCTTAGGCCCAAGCTCAAAAAAGAGGGCCTGCTTACGCGTGACCCAAGAGAGAAAGAGCGTAAGAAGTACGGTCAGAAAGGCGCCAGAAAACGCTTCCAGTTCTCAAAGAGATAATAAGCGCCAGTCTTTGGTGTAGCGTTTCTTTTACTGTCATTCCTGCGGAAGCAGGAATCCAGGCATGTAAGAATCGGATGCCACCTCAGAAAATGCTCACGGCATGACAGGCATAGAAATGGAAATCACTTGGCAGTTGTATCATAATAAGGACTGGATTCCTGCTTTCGCAGGAATGACAGGCTTATAGCGTTTGGAGGTATTTTCTCTGTGTCATGATGACAGACTTAGTATTTGGCTGTATTTTCTCTGTGCCATGATGCTATTGTGTTGGTGAGGGTTAGTTTATGATTAGAGCAGTCATCTGTGGGGCAAGCGGTTACACAGGAGCAGAGCTTCTGAGGATACTTGCACCTGCTTCGCATGTGGAGGTTGCCGCACTTGCGTCCTTTAAGACAGCAGGAGAGGCAATCGCGGACATATTTCCGCATCTTCGCCACCTGTCATTCAAAATACCTGTCAAACTCAGACCCCTCGTACCCGACACAATGCATGAGCTGCTTGATGAGGGGGATGTATTCTTTCTTGCCCTGCCGCATAGCGCCTCTCAGCAGGCAGTAGAGTATTTCCTCAGCCGCGGCAAGAAAGTCATTGATCTCTCCGCCGACTTCCGCCTCAGAGACCCGATGGTCTATGAGCGGTGGTATAAGACAAGGCACGAATTCCCGGACACACTAAAACGTGCCGTCTATGGACTGCCGGAGCTATATCGCGAGAAAATCAAAGATGCCGCGCTCATCGCCAATCCCGGTTGTTACCCAACGACGGCGATACTTGCCCTGTATCCGGCACTCAAACATCAAATCGTCTCAACTGAGCATATCGTCATAGATTCAAAGTCCGGTGTCTCCGGAGCGGGCAGAAAGAGCGACGTTGTGTATTCATTTTGCGAAATCGCAGATGGCTTTAAGGCCTACGGCGTAGCGGCTCACAGACACACGCCGGAGATTGACCAGGAACTCTCGGCAATTGCCGGAAGCCCCATAAATGTCACATTCACGCCCCATCTGCTGCCCGTAGCCCGCGGCATGTTAAGCGCCGTTTACGCCCCGCTTAAAGACAGAATAACGCTCGGCGATATCCATTCGATTTATGTCAGCGCATATCAGGACGAACCGTTTGTGGATGTACTGCCGCATGGAAAATATCCTGACATCAGAAACGTCCGCGGCACTAATATGTGTCAGCTTGGCCTGGCCGTCTCAGAAAACGGTACGCTGATAATCATAAGCGCCATAGACAACCTCGTTAAGGGCGCCTCAGGGCAGGCCGTTCAAAACATGAACATTATGTTTGATCTTGACGAGACCACCGGTCTGGATTTACTGCCAGTAGTTCCGTAAATCTTATATAAAAACGCATTCATAAAAGTAAGAATAATTGAATCATCCTGAGCTTGCCGAAGGATGCTCCTTTTATTTTCCGTATCCGCACTAACAGGGAATCCTTCGACAAGCTCAGGATGATTCTTATTATTAGGATGATTCTTATTAGCCGGTTAATTATTACTTATATGAGTACAACTTAGTATTACGGCCTGTTGCTGTCTTTCAGCGTATAGAGATTCCTCTCTACGATTTCAGTAATCACTAT
>JADFXZ010000016.1 GCA_015233265.1 Nitrospirota bacterium | reverse complement strand
CACCTATAGAAGTTAATCCATGGATTGGATTAATCGCCATTGAGGTAATAGTGATTCTCATTAGCACCGTTATCTTTTTGCTTTTTAGAATCTGCAATCATAGAGAGATTCTCGAAACAGCAGAAGCTAATTATATCGAAAAGCAGATAAGACAAAAAATCTGATACTGAAATTTAGTTAAGAAATGACAATAACGAACTGAAACAAAATTATCTCAACAGAAAACTAATATCACTTAGAAAGAACTTAGAGTTTATTTTGGCTGCTGATGGCAGTGTCGTAAAATTATTAGATAGAATACAAAGCGAATTTGAAGACGAGGTAAAATCTCATCTGCAAGAAACCAAAGAAATGGCGATTACTAAAAATCTGCTTGTTAAGATAGGCATGGATAGAGCCGCTCGTTTGACTACACAGGAAATTAATAAAAGACTTAGCGCTTCTATTCTGTAAATTACGAATGAGTACAATCTAACTAAAGAGCAAAAAGAAAAGGCAAATCAGATGGTGGAAAAACTCCGATATGTCAATAATAAACTACAAAATACCATGGATGAGATGGAAAAAGAAAAGATCAGCATCCATGATGAAAAGAAAAGATTAGAAAGATCGTTGGCCAGTTTTGAGCATCCGGCAAAATTAAAAGATTTCGACAGACCTTCTGAAAAGGAAGAGTTGCTGAAAAATGAACTGGAAGCAACTAAAAATGAAATAGAAGCCCTGCAAAAAACATATTTATCACTTGTTAAATCCCATCCCGTTGGACTGAAGCCGAATATTTCTTCGTAACGGGCACACTTGATAGCAGTGTGGCATCGAAAAATTCTTTTTAGTTGCGGACATTACCCCTGCTATGATAATATTCTACGAGTGCTATGAAAAGAGCAATTGACTTTGAAGAGGAACTGCAGGGGATACTCACAGAAAACCGGTATCTCAAAGATACTATAGCGGCAATGCGTCAGCAGCTTGAGTTTTCACAATTTGAAAAAGAGGATTTACTGACAACGGCAGCCAGGACAGCCTCAGCCGAAATGTCGCAGCTTCAGGCCACTATCGTGCAACTCAGAAAAGAACTCCAGCGCATGAGCCATGAAAAGGACGAACAGGTTCAGAAGACCGCAGCCGCGATGACCGATGAGATAAACCAGATTAAGACACTAGTTACCAAAATGCGTAATGAGATTGAATCAATGTCTTTTGAATTTGCCAGACGCCTCGACAACGAGCGCGCTGCCCACAGGGGTGAAGTCAATCAGCTGCAGAAAACTATTCAGGCGCTGCGGCAGGCCTTAGAGCTCAGGACAACTAAGCTATGAAAAAAAGAACAGACCATTTAGAGGCCACTCAGGATGTTGTCCAGTTGAAGCTGCACGATTTGGAGCGGAGCCTCAGACAGGCGGAGATGCTGCTTGGCATATCGCATAAGCTTGCGGCAATCAGCACTCTCGATGAGATTCTCGAGGTGTTTGTTAATATGGCCATTGCTGAGCTGTCAGCCGAGCGCGGCTCGATTTTCCTCAACGACAGGGGCACGGGCGAGCTGTACTCCATTGTCGCCCAGGGCAGCTTCAAGCGTCAGCTGCGTTTTCTCAACACAAGCGGAATCGCCGGCGAAGTATTTAAATCCTCTAAAGGCGTCATAGTCAACGACGCGTATAAAGACAAGCGTTTTAATCGTGAAATAGACCAGCAGACTGGCTTTAAGACCAAAAACATGGTCTGCGTCCCCATAGTTACGGGAAAGGCCGATGTGCTTGGGGTTGTGCAGATTCTTAATAAAAAAGCGGGTAAATTTACCGTCGATGACATGAATCTGCTTGAGGCGATGACAACCCAGGCGGCCATTGTGCTGCAAACAGCTCAGTTCGTCGAGCAGATGCAGTGCTCGCGCGCTCAGGAACTGGAGTTTCTTGACATAGTGGCTGACATCACGTCGGAGATTGAACTCAGTACACTGCTTCAGAAGGTGATGTCCGAGGCGACGAAGATGCTCCACGCCGAGCGCTCCACACTGTTTATCAACGACGCCAAGACCAATGAGTTGTGGTCTATGGTGGGCGAGGGCATCGATGCAACCCAGATACGCTTCCCCAATCATCTGGGGATTGCAGGGGCGGTCTTCACCAGCGGCAAGTCTGTAAACATACCTTATGCCTATGCGGACTTGCGTTTTAACCCTGCCTTTGATTATAAGACGGGGTTTTTCACGCGCTCAATACTGTGCACACCGGTGGCAAACAAGCAGGGCAAGGTGATAGGAGTAACGCAGGTGTTAAACAAGCGCGGAGGCCCGTTTACCGACGAGGACGAATCCCGCCTGAAGGCGTTTACCGCCCAAATCTCTATCGCCCTGGAGAATGCCAAACTCTTTAATGATATTCAGAACATGAAAAATTATAACGAAAGTATGCTCCAAAGTATGAGTAACGGCGTCATTACGCTGGATGAGGAGGGCAAGATAATCACGTGTAACGCCTCTGGGCTTCGCATCTTAAAGACAGACATTGCCGAGATAATCGGCAAAGAGACAGGCAGTTTTTTCACAGGCCAGAACTCCTGGATACTCGATAAGGTCAGGCAGGTTGAGCACACCAGAAGCGCTGAGATAACCATGGACGCAGCGCTGATATTTAAAGGCGAGAGTGTGTCTGCAAACGTGACAGTGCTTCCTCTGGTAAGCGACGAGAAGAAAAAGCTCGGCAATATGATAATCCTTGAGGACATCTCAGGTGAGAAGCGAATGAAATCCACGATGTCGCGTTATATGGACCCGTCGCTGGCTGACCAGCTCCTTGCCGGAGGCGACGACATCTTAGGCGGCAAGAGTACGCAGGCCACGGTGTTGTTTTCTGACATACGCGGCTTCACCACGTTTACAGAGGAACTTGGGGCACACGGCACGGTGAGTCTCTTAAATGAGTACTTTACGCTGATGATGGAATGTATTCAGGCCGAAGGCGGGATGCTCGATAAGTTCATCGGGGATGCCATAATGGCGGGCTTTGGAGTCCCTATCCCATATGAAGATAACGAGGACAGGGCTGTGCGCTGCTCCATAGCAATGCTCAAGTCCCTGTGGCAGTGGAACACAAAACGCGTCGCCGACAAGAAAAAGCCAATAGACATAGGCATCGGCCTCAACACAGACACTGTTGTATCGGGAAATATTGGCTCGCCAAAACGTATGGACTTTACGATGATAGGAGACGGGGTTAATCTGGCATCAAGGCTTGAGTCAGCGTGCAAACAGTACGGCGTGAGGATTCTCATATCGGAAAACACATACAACAAACTACGCGGCATATACAAGATTCGTGACATCGACGACGTAATTGTCAAGGGAAAGACAATGGCGGTAAGGATATATGAAGTCCTTGATTATCACATGGAGGGGACATTTCCGCACCTCATGGAGGTCGTTGGCTATTTCAGAGAGGGACGCAAGTTATACCAGTCCGGAGATTGGGACCGCGCGGTAAAGGCATTCGGGGAATCGTTGAAGCTGCACCCGGCCGATAAACTCTCGCAAATATATGTCGAGCGATGTGAACACCTGAAGGCATCCCTGCCGGCGGCATGGGACGGTGTGTGGAAAATGACCTCGAAATAGGTCATTGCAATAACGGTGGCAAGACGGCAAAGATACTGGGCGCAACCTGTTATTTAACCACTATAAATTTAAACATGGCAAGCATGACGGCTATCTGGCCTATCCAAAAGAGAAACATCCACTTTATATTCTCCTTGCCGGACTTCTCTACCTCAGAACGTACCTTCTCTATCTCAATGCGCAGCTTACCTGTTTCCTCTGTGATGCGTTCATTAACTTTGCCAATCTCAACGCGCAGCTTACCTGTTTCCTCTGTGATGCGTTCATTAACTTTGCCAATCTCAACGCGCAGCTTACCTGTTTCTTCTGTGATGCGTTCATTGACTTTGCCAATCTCAACGCGAAGCTTGCCTGTTTCTTCTGTGATGCGTTCATTTATTTTGCCTGTCTCATGCCGCAACTCTACCCGTAATTTCCCGGTCTCTTCAACAAGGCGGCGTTCAAAGCGCTCCTCAGCTATGGCAATGGCATCTTTCCGAGCGCCTATATCTATGTCGTTGATGAGCGCTGCAAAGCCCTCACTGGCTTCGTCACCGAGACGCTCTCTTACCGAAGGAGGCATTGCTATCACATTCATAGCTTAATTATACCTAATTGCCTGAGATTTGTCAACATTAGCCATGATCCAGTGTAACAACAATACGCATATAGTGCGTTTGCCCTGATTAATGTAGCGTGAAAATTGTGCTTACAATGGCGTTTATAGTATAATGGATGAGGAGACGAGCATTAGTAATATATAAATAAGGGAGGGGGCGGGGCAATGAACAAACTATCAATATCTACAAGGACAGTAATACCTATTGTGTTGGTGTCGTTACTGGTTATTACGGCCATTGTTGCTACTACGATTGTTATGTCGAAGCGAATGGTAATCGACGAAATACGAAACGGTGCGCTCAAAGGCTATAAGGATACGATATTAAACACCTTGACGACGATGATGCTTGGCGGCAGTATCAAAGAGGGTAAGAAGGAGTTTTTTGAGCAGATGAAAAACATCCTTGATGTGAAAGTTCTCAGAACCGATGCCCTGGACAAAGACTACGGCAAGGGAGAGGCCAGTGAGTATGCCTCAGACGCGGTGGAGATCGAGGTTATTCAGTCTGGCAAGGAGAAAATCGTAATAGAAGGCGATAAGATACGCGGGGTTTACCCATACATAGCGAGCAAAAACTTCATGGGGAGGGACTGCCTGCTCTGTCATAATGTTAAAGAAGGCGAGGTGCTTGGCGCTGTAAGCCTGGTTGTTTCCATGAAGGCATCTATGGATGAGATTGGCCGGGTCAAGTATATCTTCATAGCGCTTGGTGTTGCCGGGCTGATTATCATAATCGTCATTTTCAGCGTTACATTCAAGATCACGCATAAACCTTTGGTGGAGATGTCAGAGCAGATTCAATTGGTAGCAGACGGCTATTTAAACGCCTACTGTTGTCAGTACAATGTGGATGATGAGTTAGGGGCGCTTTCAAATGGAACGAAAAGGATGGTTGCAAAGGTCAGAGAAGTCATCTCTGAAGTCAGAGAGGCGGCTAACACCTTGTCTGACGCAAGCGGCAAGCTCTCAATGGGGGCACAGCAGTTATCTGAAGGGGCCTCTGAGCAGGCGGCCTCAGTTGAGGAGACATCATCATCGATGCACGAGATGACGTCAAATATCGCTCATACTACTGACAACGCAAAGCAAACAGAGGCAATAGCGTCATCGGCGGCAAAAGACGCTATAGAAAGCGGTAAGGTCGTATCTGAGGCCGTAGGTGCCATGAAGGAGATAGCTGGTAAGATATCAGTCATAGAGGATATTGCAAGGCAGACGAACCTCCTGGCCCTAAACGCGGCCATCGAAGCGGCACGAGCGGGAGAACACGGCAAGGGGTTTGCAATTGTGGCCTCAGAGGTCAGGAAGCTTGCCGAGCGAAGCCAAAAAGCGGCGGCTGAAATAAGCCAGCTTTCTTTCACAAGCGTCAGTGTCGTAGATAAGGCCGGTGCTATGCTGACTAAACTAGTGCCTGATATTAGAAAGACCGCTGACCTCGTGCAGGAAATATCCGCAGCTAGCAAAGAACAAAGCTCAGCGGCAGACCAGATCAACAAGTCCATTCAGCAGTTAGACCATGTAGTTCAGCAAAATGCCCAAGCCGCTGGGGAACTATCAACAACCTCAGATGAGCTGTCCTCTCAGTCAGAGCATCTGCGAACAACGGTTGCATTTTTTAAGTCTGGGACGGGCAGCGCCATAGGATTTAAGGAAAAGGCTATGCTTGAGCATGACGCTTGAGTATAAGAAGAGATAGCGTGATGACAATATAGCACGCGCAATATAACTGGGTACTAATGTGTGGAGGTGGCTGTGAGAGAGTTTGATGGCAAGAAATACATAATTGTGATTTTGGCGGTTTTTGTTATAGTTTTCTCGTTTGCTCAGGAGGCGCTTGCCCGTGTTGGAAAAAGCGGCAGCATTGGCCGAAGCAGCATTGGAAGCAGAGGCTCGAAGACAACTCTGCCCCCCAAGCAGCCAACGAGCAATTCCAGTCAGGCTCAGCGGCCTGTTGCGCAGCCAGCAGCACCGGTGATGCAGCCTGCCCCTGCCGGTAGTTTTTGGCGCAGTTTTGCCGGCGGTATGGTTGGAGGCATGGTTGGTGGGATGTTGTTTCACTCACTATTTGGAGGCGGCACCCCGGCAGGCTATGCAGCTGGAACTGCTTACCAAGGCGGCGGTATCGGGCTTTTCGATATTATTCTTCTTGCCGTTATTGGTTATATAATCTACAGAATCGTTAAATCAAAAAGAGGGCAGAGTACTTACCCGCAACAGTACAGTGGCGGTGATTATTCCACTGCGTATCAGGCAGGGTTGCCTCCAGAGGAGCTGCCATATCAGCCAACTGAGCTGGAGGCCGGTCTTAATGATATACGGCGCTACGACCAGTACTTTGACGAGGACAGGTTTAAGGATATTGTGTCGGATATGTTTTATAAGATACAGACCGCATGGTCGCGCAGGGACTTAAATACCGTGAAAGCCATCATGGCGTCTGAGATATTTGGAGATCTCAACGCTGACATCGCAAAAATGAAGGCCGATGGACGAATCAACAAACTGGAGAACATCGGAGTCAGGAGCGTTAAACTGTCTGAGGCATGGCAGGAAAACGGTAAGGATTATATAACGGTTGAGATTGCCGCCTCTATGCTTGACTATACTACGGACGAGGCAGGCAGGGTCATCGACGGAGATAATAGTGCGCCAACGGGATTTCTCGAGTACTGGACGTTTGTCAGAGCAATAGGGTCGTCCAGCTGGCAGTTGACGGCGATTCAGCAGCCACAGTAATATAATTTTTAGATTAAGGAGATTTTATGGAAATCATAACCCCAGGTTCTAAGACCGAGTGTAGCCGTTGTGGGCAGTGCTGTGATAAGGGAAGCCCTACGCTGCACCTCGGCGATGCTCAGCTCTTAAAGGATGGCATACTCAACTATAAAGACCTGTTTACTATTCGTGAGGGCGAGCTTGTTTACAATAACATGGACGAGGAGTTCATGGCTACCGATTACGAGCTTATCAAGATAAGGGAAAAGAAGGGGTCTCGCACCTGCATATATTATGACGAGGCTGCCGCTGCCTGCGGCATTTACGAAAAAAGGCCAGCCCAGTGCCAGGCCTATGAGTGCTGGGATACTGATAAATTTATGGCGACGTTCACCGACGAGAAACTCACTCGCGCAGAGCTGCTCATGGGGCAGACTCAACTCATTGACATCGTAAACGCCCACAGCGAAAAATGCTCATACACAACACTGCTTGAACTTTTCACGGCAATAGGGCAAGAGAAGGATTTAACTGGAGAAGTCCTTGAAATCCTGGCCTATGACACATACATGCGCCCGCTTTTGGTAGAGAAGACAGGCGTACCGGAGGAGTACTTGGACTTGCTGCTTGGTCGTCCACTCATAGATACAGTAATTATGTTTGGTTTTAAAGTTGAAAAGGATGCCGAGGGCAGCTTCTGCCTTGTGCCTATGGGGTAACTCGATTCCCCGTGGAACAGCGTTTGAACGTTGTCACTCTCGGAGTGAGTGACCTCGGGATAGCGAGGAAATTTTACGAAGATTTGGGATGGCTGGCTTCATCTGTAAGTCAGGGTGATGTCGTTTTCTTTCAGTCCGGAGGTGTGGTGATGGCTCTTTATCCGCGCTCTCTTTTGGCCGAAGATGCTATGGTCTCAGCCAAAGGAAGTGGCTTTAAGGGTATCACACTTGCACAAAATGTTTGCACCAAAGAAGAGGTCTCCCGTGCGCTTAACTCTGCCTTGGAAGCTGGAGGGAAGATCCTTAAACCTGCTCAAGATGCTTTCTGGGGTGGGCACAGCGGGTATTTTTCAGACCCTGATGGAAATATTTGGGAAGTTGCATGGAATCCGTACTTCAAAATGAATCAAGACGGAATCTTAGAGCTTCCCTATTCCCTATCAGCAGTCCATTGCTCACAGCCAAAAGAATAGGCAATTTCTGCTTTATTTTTCAAATGCGTTTGCCATGTGGCGGGTTTATGAGGTGTGTAGCAATTTTTATAGACAATATGGTATTATTAAGTCAGTGACATCGGTTGTAAAAGAAAATATCAAAAGATGATAATAGCTCAGTTTGGATAATTGGGGAATATGGATCATAGCGCCGTTATTGATTATATGGCTCACGGGTGTTGTTTTTTATGGGAGCCGTCCCTCGTATGGCTGCATGTGTTATCTGACATTATTACCGGCATAGCCTACTATTCAATACCAATTGCGTTATTCTATTTTGTTTATAAAAGGCGCGATTTAGAATTTATTACAATACTTGTTCTCTTCGGAGTCTTTATATTAGCGTGTGGAACTACTCATTTTCTTGCCGCATTAACAGTATATGTTCCAGAATACTGGCTTGAAGGAATAGTGAAGGCACTTACGGCGGTGGTCTCGATTATTTCAGCAATTGTTTTAATCCCGCTTATCCCTCAAGCCATAGCCATGCCAAGTTTGACAAGATCGTTGGAAAAGATACAAGAACTAAACAGATCATTAGAAAAAGAGATGGAAGAAAGAGAGATAGCGGCAAACAAACTCAAAGAAAAAGAAATAATGCTTATTCAACAGTCAAAAATGGCGGCAATGGGTGAGATGATTAACCTGATAGCCCACCAGTGGAAGCAGCCTCTTAATGTCATTGCGGTGACATCCCAGGACATTAACGACGCGTATTCATTTGGTGAACTGAATGCAGATTATATAGGCAAAACTCAGGAAATAATCGCTAAACAGGTAGATTTCATGGTAAAAACGATTGATGAGTTTCGTCAATTCTTACGACCATCCAGAGAGAAAGTATTGTTTGACATAAATAAAGCGATAGAAGAACTGGTTGGGATGTTCTCGGAGTATTTTGTGAAAGATAATATTTTTATCAACATAATAGCAGGACAAGGGGGTTTCTCCAACAACATGACAGGCTATCCGAACGAGTTTAAACAGGTATTGTTAAACATTATTAATAACGCAAGAGACGCTGTACTGATAAAACGCGTGGAAAATGGACAGTCTGATGAAGGACTGAAAGACAATATCGATATTAGTATTTCTAATTCCAATGAGGGAAAAATAATAATCACTATACGTGACACCGGAGGTGGTATTCCGGTAGATATAATAGACAAGATTTTTGATGAGCACTTTACGACAAAACCTTCAACAGGCATTGGACTGTATATGTCCAAGACTATAATAGAAACTCACATGGGTGGGAAACTTGATGTAAGAAATATCGGAAATGGAGCGGAGTTTGTCATAGAGGTATGAGCGGTTATGACGTAAACACCGAGGTAACACTTGCCGCAGAAGTCTATCCTTCGACAGAAATGCCACCTTAGTACAAGTGTTTCCAAAAGAGGCTCTGCCAACTTTCCAGAGTAAGGAGGTGTAGATGGACAGGAAGGACTACATCATCGCATGGCAGTTATCAGATACGATGAGACTATGGCGGCTGCCGCGTCGTTGCCTTTGTGATTCCAGTGACCGTCGAAGTGCCAATATCCAGAGTTAAAGTCCTTTTTGAAGTTGTTGAGGTCTATTGTGTGAGCTACGGCAGGCAGGCGTACCGAGAGTTCCGTCCCTAGTGCGTGAATAGGGCCAAGTTTCTCACGAAAATCAAGCATAGGCAGCCAAAAATGATAATAGTCTTCGTCAATCAATGACGCCTCAGGGATGAGTACAAACGTCAGGGGAACGTTTCTTCTGGCTGCCTCAGCCATTAGCTCACTGAATAATAAAATGTAGTTGTCGATAGCCTCTGTGACCGCCTGTTTTGAAGGTGTCTCAAAGTTGGCCGGGACGTTGTAGACAAATTTCTCTATTGCTGGAAACGATATATAGGTCATGTCCGGCTCTTCAACGAACTCCCCGAGGAATCCTCCGTCTAAGAGGCTGAGTTTAGTGACGATTAACTCTGGATTGTTCTGTTTTGCGATTAACTTTGCTACAGCTGTAAGGCGCTGTTGCTTTGGCAGCGAGTATGTTGCCGCGTATTTTTGATACTCTTCCTTTGCCGCGGCTCTGATCTGAAGAGATGGGGCAGCAAGTTTGAAACTGTTCTGCCAGAGTTGACACAGGGCTGCTGAGATCTTTGGAAAGCGTTCCTCAAGCGGGAATGGCCTGCCGTGTGAGTTACTACTGTGGGCTGTGACGGCAAGATATATAAATTTCAGCTCATTAACCGGCAGCTTAAAAGCCCTTAATGCGCCTATAAGACCTCCCTTGTCTTTAAAGAGCATGTTACTGTTTTTCAGGCGAATCAATTCGTGCAGCACACTTCTTTTTACTCTTGAGGCCAGATATAAAATCGCCTGGTCTGAGACATAAAACGGCTCATGCTTATAGGGCGTATATCTATAGTTAATATCGAGGTCGTTTGCAAGGCATAGGAAAATTACAATGTGAGCCGGATTATACTCGAATGCAAACTCATAGAATCTGAAACGATAATCCACAGGGTCGGTATCGTCCTGTGAAAGATTTATGACTTCTATATCATTGTTATCGTGCCTGAGTCTTTCCTCGACGAGCCATGCCGCGTTATGAACAGAGCGCACCTGCAAAAACGAATCCCCGATGAATACTATCTGCCGTTTTCCCGGCGCATCAGGCATGCGCTCCTTGTCCGGCCAGCCCAGTGAATTAAACGTCTCTCGATGCACTTCCCCGCGAAAGCGTGTGTCTTTGATGGTCACGCGCCGCCCCATCAGCCGCTGAAGCGTTATCTGTGCCTTAGAGTATACTTCGAGAGAATATTCAAACGGTGGAAGAGGCTTAAATGGGATTACGTATTCGGCGGTGAACACGCAGGAGCCATAAAGCACCACAATGAATATAGAGTTTGCAATTATAATGCCCCTGTAGTGTTTTGATAAAAATGCCGCGATGACATACACCATGAGGGCAGCCGCGCAAATGACAAGCGATGCCCGTGCTGCCATGACCCATTTCACTGAAGCGCCCTGCGTGAGATTACCGCATATCTGAAAAAAATACAGAAGCGAACTTGACAAGACCGCCGCTATGACTACCACATGCGGCAGCCAAAAAAGTAGTATTCTTATCGTCGTGGAATTACTGGGCAGCTTCTGGCCTTGCAGCATAGATGATTATATTTATGGGCATTGCCGTCTGTCAAGAGTGCTCAGAAAGCCAGGAAAATTAAATAATATATTATGAAACATCGAAGACCACTATTTTGTCATCCATGTAGACAGGGATGCCATATATAGATTTATAATATGCTATCCAGCCCGTCATGTCCACCGCCACCGCCCCTGAATATCTGCTGGTTACTTCGTCGAAAAGGTTTAAATGAAACACAACGTACTTGATTGTACGCATTTTTAATGCCTGATTGTCTGCCTGATTGTCTGATAGATGAACAAAATTTCTGAATCGGGCGCGCCCGTTGATTGGAAATTCCCCGAAGCGTATTAAGTCCGTGCCGACGAATCCAATTACTACGCGCTGCCTGTGAACTTGCTGATAGTAAACATAGATTGCGTTGCTTTGATAGGGATAGTACCACGGGGCCTCAATTATTGTAATGCTGTTGCGCTCCAATTTCGCCAAATTGTAATAAAATTGCGGTATAGACTTAGGGCGGAGTTTTGCCGCATATTTGTTGTCGGGGTTATAGTTGTGCTGAAACAGTGCGTGGTTTGTAAAGCTATTGGGCTGGTAATAGATTGTTTTAAGTGGGCTGAAAATAAGCAGCGTCAGGACAATAAATATGCCTAAGGCATGAGGCCACCAGCGTATAATCCCCCTCAGAGCGCTATCGAAATACACAACTGCGGCGGCGGTAAACATGAGCAAAACTGGAAGTAGTGACAACACATAGCGGGAGAAAACTGCCGGTGCATTGCTTGCAAATGGGCCTGATACGGCTATAAAGAGTATCTGAAAAATACACGCACTAAGCACATATAGCGCAAATCTTCTGTGCATTTTCAATATTTGCATAAGCCCGACAACGCTTGCTGCAATGAGCACACCCACGACCCATGCGTGTTGAACTCCATAGAATAATTTAAGCGTTTCAATGCAGGTCTCAACTGTTGGCCTGTCTTTTGAGATTTTGGCGGCAAATGAACCGCTGCTGTCACGTAGGACTAAATATACTAGCAGCGACGACAGCACCGGTACTATTGTATAGACAATTATTGTTTCGTAGTTTGATGTACGAGATGTTGAGGCTGCGGGGTTTGAGCTATATCGCTGCCACAATTTCTCAACGGGCAGGATAAAAAGCGGGGCGGCAAGAAAGGGAAGGGCGGTAAGGTGAAGGTACGGGGCTGCGACGGCACATATAACGTAAATCACCGCCCATCGCTTGCCGCGGCCACCAGACCATTTAAGAAAGGCCATAACTCCACCAAAGGTTAATACCGGAATAAACGCGTATGGTCGTGCAAGCCTGGAAAAAAAGATCAGCAGCGGTGAAATCGCTATGAGACATGCTAGTAGTGTGGCTGCCCTTCCTCCTATAATCTCTCGTGCGGCAGCAGGCAGCGTCACCACTGTAAGCATCCCAAACACAAGCGATGGGGCAAGCATCACCCACTCTGAGAGCATTACATGCTCAAGCATGAACTTATAAAAAACAGTCATTGGGACGCTGTCGGTTGTTTCCCCGGGGTTTGAGATAATTGCCAGCATCGTTGAGTTTAAGACCTTATGAAGGGCGTGCCACTCGTCGTCTGCGATTATTTGATAGGTGATTTGATAAGCCCTGAGGGCAGCCGCAATCGCAACAGCTACGATGAATAAAGTATTACTTTTAAGATATGCGCAAGTGGATTTTATCAAGTTTATTTGACTTCTTTACGTCCCCTGCCGCCCTTAGTTAAAAGTGTAAACACAGGCCAGCCAATCAATAAAACCGCACCTGCCGCTGCCGCCATCACACCGGAGGCCGCAGTGTATACTGTGTTTCTAAGCATCAGGCTGATGATATTTAATCTGGACAGAGGTATTAGCTCAAGCGGCAGATTGCACATAAAACGCGCACCGGCTTTTATTGTCAGCGTAAAGAGAAACACGTTTAAAAACCCTGAGCCGCTGACGTTTCCAACCGGCACGACTATGGCGTCGAAGTTCATGCTGTCGAGGGATTTAAGGCTGCGAAAAAACCCATAGTTTTCAGTATATGGATAGACGACAACAGAATCTGTGTAGTCCGCAGCCGCAGCCGCGCCGTGCCGATGGGTCAGAAGGGTGATAGCGGCACCCGGGAATTCAGCCCTGAGTTTAGAGAACACCTTGTCAAGATGCTGGAGATTCGTGCACCTGATAACGAGAATATGCTTGATCATCGGTACATCGTAAAAGGGGTCTTAAAGTGTATTCTGAACCTCTTTGCTATTTGCATTTTTATAGGGGAGCGCCGAATTTTGCGAATGTTGACGACGGCGTCGAGCAGTGCCCTGATGTATAAAAAAGTGTGCTGGTCCATCGAATAATAAAACACATAAAAGAGCATTAAGACAGTGGCCTTCCACATCGCAACGCCCGGGTAATTTTTCCAAATCACCCAGAATATATTCCTTGTATAGTAATACGGCCCGCGCTCAGATGTCCTGTTGACCTGGGAACTCTTATGAAAACACACGATCTCAGGGAAACTCTCAATGCGAAAACCAGCATCCCAGACGCGAAGAGCCATGTCAGTCTCATTGAAATATAGGAAGAACTCCTCTGGATAGCCGCCTGCCCGCTCTAACACCTCACGGCGGACGCCGGCCCCTGCGCCATGAAATGACATGATGTAATCGTCGTTAAACGCGTGGTCTGCGGCACTTGAAACTGGTGCGGCGGGTGTGTCTGTAAATGTCGAGTAGTCCTTCACAGTAAAGGAGATTATGCCGATGGCGGGGTATTTGTCGAATTTCTCTATCATCTTATCAACTGCGTCAAAGGCTGGAAACGAATCATCGTCAAGTATGAGGATAAACTGCCCACGCGCTGCCTTAAATCCCATATTATACGCCTTTACGCCCACGTTTTCTTCCATCTGAATTAGGGTTAGGTTTGGCAGGCCAAGTGCGTTAATCATCGCGGCGGTGCCGTCTGCTGAGGCGTTATCTACGACGATTATCTCGAGATTTTTATAGCGCTGGCGGCAAAGCATCAAAAGTGTCTCCCGAATGTCTTCCCTTCGGTTATAGGAGACTATGACGGCGCTGACAAGGGGGGGATTAATCTCAGACAAGACTACTTCTCCTGAATTCTTCCATAAACGCGGCCTTTGCGGCAGGGTAGGCCTGCTTTAATTTCCATGCCTCTGTAGCTGATATAATATTTCCATAGCCGTCGATATAGGCCCCTGCCCCGTCGTCAGCGTTTGCGTCTAAGATAACATGGCCCACGCTGAGCGCATTTGCCTTGTCGACTGCGGCAGCTGAAGGTGTATCTAGTGCAAGTTCTGGGGCGTTATTAATAAAAACAGCCTTGCCGCCGATGTCGTTGAGGCCGTCAATCACTGCGCGGTAGATTATCTCTTTAGTATTATTCTTCTTAAGCGCCTCACACGTATAAATGGCCGTAAAGCAATCGTCAATCAGGGCGTCAATTGTTGCGGCAGTGCCGTATTTTCTGAAAAACCGTACCCTGTTTCTCCAAAAATAGTACGTAGTGAGGAGATTCTTTTTGCTTTGTATGCTCATCGCGTGATATACCTTAGATTTGGCAGCCGCAAATATCTTATAACCCTTTAGTTTCATTGTCCATGCCCAGTCCATGTCGTCCCAGTAGAGGAAATAGCTTTCGTCGAGAAGTCCGGCTGCCTTAACGGCCTCAGTTCGCGCGATAAGCGAACACGCCGGTACGTAATCGACCTCTACGTCGTCAGAAATCTCGCCGTGGGTAGTTTCAGAATAATTCTTCTTATTAGGCTTAATAAATGCCCTATCCCAGTCAAGCCATGCGCCAAACTCCTGAATGGCATCGGGCTGACCGTCCATATAGTAGAGTTTAGAGCCAGCAATAGCGGCCTCAGGGTGGGCAGTCATAAAATCAACGAGTGCGGCAAGGGCGTCAGACTCAGCCCATGTGTCGTTATCAAGCAGATGCAGAAATTCATAAGTCTTGCCTGAGCACATGGCCGCATTAATTCCAGAGTTGAAGCCGCCTGAGCCGCCCGTATTAGTTTCATTTTCGATAATATTAACCCTGCCGCCGAAGGCTTGTCTGACCGCCCCGGCAGAGCCGTCATCCGAGGCATTATCAACGACATAGACATCGAATGCCGCATATGTCTGGCGCAGTACCGAGTCGATACACCGCAGCAGATAGTCCTTCTTGTTCCAGTTGCAAATAATAACGGCAGTCAGTGGTTCCATCACAGTTTTAGTCGGCAGCGTTTAGAGGAATCTTAACACAGAAGATGGCAATTATGCAAAAATCACGCGGCTTGCGGTAGTGGCTCAGTTTGATTCTTTTTGCCCCGCATATTGAGGAAATCATGGGATTACTGCTATAATGCCGCACATATGGAAGTACAGGAGAATAAAAAGAAATTATTAGATATTGAACATGAGCGTCTTTGTGAGTGCAAAAAAACTAATATTAATTGCCTTACTGCTAAAGAGTGGTTAAAAAATCAGATAGGAGTCTGGCAGTTTACATATGAGAAACGGGATATTAGAGATAAAAGTACACATCCGGCCACATTCCCGATTTCCCTTTGCAGGAAGGTAATAGAACTATTTACCCACGAAGGAGAGCTTGTTATAGACCCCTTTGTTGGAAGTGGAACAACCCTTGTAACGGCAAGAGACACCAATAGAAATGCGGTAGGATTCGATTTACAGTCAGCTTACATAGAACTTTGTAATGCCCGTCTTTCTAATGGTCATCTCCTTAATAAATCAAAACAGATTCCTATTCAGGATGACGCAAGAAATATCCATGAATATTTTAATGAAGAAACTATATCTCTTATATGGACATCCCCGCCATATGCCAATCTTTTGAACCGCGAG
The DNA here is from genome assembly GCA_015233265.1 of Nitrospirota bacterium. Classification (GTDB taxonomy): domain Bacteria; phylum Nitrospirota; class Thermodesulfovibrionia; order Thermodesulfovibrionales; family Magnetobacteriaceae; genus Magnetominusculus. The sequence goes on along the minus strand of JADFXZ010000016.1, from coordinate 6,651 downwards.
AGAAAAAACAAGTCAAGGCGCGACAGAAAGAATGAACAACTTAACAAAGTAGAGCAATATTCTCAGGACATCAGAGATTTGGGGACAATGTCATTGGAAGATTATTCATTAGCTATGGGTGATATTTTTGAATCACTAATGCCGCTCTTAAAACCAAAAGCGCACTGCGTTATCAACGTGCCTGATATGTGGTGGGAAAACGAAAGGATTACGATACATATTTCTTTGGTAGAGGAGCTAAGACGCAGAGGATATGAACTTAGGAATATTATTATATGGGATAGGACAAACATTGTAAATAAAATTGGTATCTTTGGCTGGCCAAGCAACTATATCACTATGGGCGTAACCTTTGAGTATCTTCTGGATTTCTGGAGACCGCCAAAATGAGATTATATTCCAAAGAAGAGATGATTTCCTCTATTAAGCGGATTATTGATACAGGTTGGCATAAAAGCGTTAAGAAAACAGTTGACAAGCGCAATGATGGTGCAGTTGGTAACACCCTCGAAATACTCCTCGGCATTAAGGAAAACAATCTGCCTATTCCAAATGCACAGGAATGGGAACTCAAAGGGCAGAGAAAGCATACATCGTCTCTTATAACTTTAAAACATATAGAACCTTCACCGACAGGAGTTAGAATTGTTTCAACTATTCTCTTGCCCATGTATGGCTGGAAGCATAAAGAGGCTGGTAGAAAATATCCTCAAGGGGAAATGTCATTTCGCTCTACTACGAGCGCAACTTCATATACAAAGAGAGGATTCAAGGTAGTAGTTGATAGGACACAACGAAAACTTATCTTTGACTTTGATTCATCTAAGATTGATGAAGATGATTCTGAGGTGTCCTTGTGGTACGGAAGCGTTAAAGAACGAATAGGACCTGGAAAAATAAACCCTGAGCCATACTGGGGCTTCGATGACCTGAAATATGCAATCGGGGCTAAACTTATGAATTGTTTTTATGTCATAGCTGACACAAAAATAGAAGACGGACATGAGTATTTTAAATATGAAAAACTACTTATCTTGTCGAGGTTTTCTTTCGATAAGTTTGTTGATTGTGTGGAGCAAGGATACTTATACATTGATTTTGACGCAAGAATAGGGCACAATCATGGGACTAAGTTTCGGCTTAAACAAGACAAACTGCCTGAACTTTATGATTCAGCTACTTATATATCGTGACTTTTTCAAGCTGAGCCACTACCAAATAAACTGATTGCTTTACTAAAAGAGAGTCTGGATATGGCTGGTTTTGTGAAAGACGCCGGGCTTGCTATTGAGGACTTCAAGAGGTTGTTGTGAGCTATGCGGCATACTGGAGTGTATGCCGGGGGTGAGTCTGAATATATGTGTGGATATTGTCCTTAACCAACAATATCTAAGTGCCGCAGCCGAAAGGACGCCCCCAGCGACAGGGCAATCTCACGGCACTTTTCTACGTCAACGCCAGGGGCATCGACTACTGTTGCCGTAACCTCCGGGATTATGCCCTTGGCGCCTGCTATGAATTTCAACACCGCCTCGTATGCCCCGTCAAACGGCGGGTGAGACAGACGCTGGTATGTGCTTGAGTCCTGGGCGTTGAGGCTTATAGATATGCAATCTACAAGACCTGAAAGCTCCGGCAGGATGTTTCTCTTGTGAATCACACAGGCAAGGCCGTTTGTATTTATTCTGACTCTGCCGCCATGGTTTTTTATCCAGCGGCTGACGCTTATCACTGCGTCAAGCCTCATCAGCGGCTCTCCATAACCGCAAAACACCACCTCGTCAAATGCGGCTGGATTTGTGCCAATCGATTCGATGATCTCGGCCTCCGACGGCTCGCGGCTTAATCTCAGGTTGTGCCCCTTTACGAAATCTGTCTGATAGCGAACACAAAACGTACATACGTTGGTGCAGCGATTTGTGATATTCAAGTACAGAGAGTTTCTGATTTTATAGGCGATTTGCCCTTCGGGCAGTGTCGTCTCAAGGCCAAAGAGCCTGTTAGCGTTTAACGAGGTGATACGGTCGATGTCCTCATAGGACACCCCTCTGATCTCAGCAATAGTCCTCGCCGTGTGCGTAACATAGGCCGGTTCGTTTCGTTTGCCGCGATATGGGGTGGGTGCCAGGTAGGGCGCGTCTGTCTCGACAAGCAGGTAATCGTCTGGGATTGTGCTGACTACTGCCCTAAGTGCCGCCGCGTTTTTGAACGTTACCACTCCTGATATCGATATATAAAGTCCAGCGGCGAGGACAGCGTCCGCCATTTGCTGATCCCCTGAGAAACAGTGCAGAACGCCGCTTGAGATATTTTCGCTCTTTATAATCGATACCACGTCGTCAGAGGCCTCGCGGCTGTGAATAATCACCGGCATATTGGTCTGCTTTGCCAACTCGATGTGCTTGATAAAGACTTCGCGCTGAACGTCAACCGGGCTGTGCTTATAGTGATAGTCAAGGCCGGTCTCACCAATGGCGACGACCTTTTTATTTGCCGTTAGGTCTTTAATCTGGCAGTATATCTCAGGCGTAAATAGCCGCGCGTCATGTGGGTGAATGCCAATGGCGGCATAGACCGAGGCATAGTGCTGCGTCAATGCCGCCGCCTTTTCTATACTCTGGGGCGATGAGCCAATCGTGACCATCGTCTTAACCCCGGCCTCATGTGCCCTGTTTATGACCGCGTCAGTTTCGCCCTCAAACGGCGTCATCTCAAGATGGCAGTGTGTGTCAATCATGGCAACTCACAAGGCGTTTGCCTTGCCTGAATGATTTGATAGTATTTCAGCAGTGTGATTGTGGCAAAGGACATAAATACCCCCGATAAAAACAAAGACAGCACAACGCCGACATAGAGCATTTGGCCAAAGATCAGGTTTAAAAGACTTACGGTTATCCCAACGGAGCTAAGGAAGAAAAATAGGACAATAGAGCTGCTATAATTGTCCTTCATAGTGTGATAGCTCTTCCTCATCGCTACAACTGGTGAGATGTCTTCACCCATGATAATAATAAAGGTCAACATAAAGGCAAAACAGACCAGCAGGGCAGGCAGGAAAAACAGCATGATGGCAAATGTCATCAGAACAAGGATAATCACCGACGCCGGTAAAATTACCCCGCCCTTACGAACTACCGCGGCAAGGCCGTCAAACACATTACACGTTCCCTTGTTCTGAATGTCGAGCGCCATAGCAGTGGTAACGCAGTGCGTGATTACCTGTGAGAAATAATTCAACGCGCTGATGGTAAGCATTCGCGGTGCAAGCGCCACAATGACCTGCTCGAAGTTTTTCTCATTGAGTGCGGCAAGATCGCTACCTATTACGACACTTGCTATGATGAGATTAATTAACGTGGCAATAATAGTGGGCGCTATAATGATTATGTTTTTTTTAACGGCACTGAGGCTCTCGGCAAATATCACTCCAAATTCCATAACCAGTTATAGCTCACAAACAATCATGTGATTTCATGGCCTCACGCTGCGCCGTGGCCGACCACGCCCCCGCAGCAACAGGCATAAAGACATCTTAGTATTGACCGTGTTGAATGAACTTCAGCGATACATCCATCCTGTTTTCGATTTCTTTCAGCTCGTTGTGAATGCTCTTTAATACTACATCGAAGGTCTTAAGGTGGGGCAGTTTTTCGGCCTTTTTCTTTGAGATTTCACTGACGCCGTCTTCCATGCCTTTGAGTTTGTTTATGACAAGGGCCTTTTCTTTGTTAATATCGGAGAGTTCCTCCTCAAGATGGCCTTTAAGCGTAAGGCAGTTGTTTACATCGCCTGTAACACCCTTGATGCTGAAGGCAAGACCATTAATATCATCAATTAGCTGTTCCTTCCCGCCGCGAAGGCGCTCAATCGAATCGAGAAATCCTTTCGACCTGTACTCATTGGATTTTATGTCGGCCTCAGTGGCGGCGACAACGATGTCCATACCCTTGAGTTGCGAGTTGAGCTCATCGATGTCTTTTTTAAGGTCGCTGGCCTGCCCCTGCAGCGCTGCCTTTGTCTGCTTCAATTGGCGCACGGTGCGTATCAGGTCTTTTATCTCGTTATACAGCTCGACGTCGGTTTCGGTTTTCACTCCTGTGCCATCAATTTCCATTTAACACCTCCTGAATCTTATTATAACACAACGCCCGTGTTTAGCGCTATAATTTTTGAGCACGAAATGTCAGGGTAATAACAGGTTTAGATATGTTGGTCACGTTTCTGACGATGTCTACTGTGGTGTTGATTACTGCGATGAGTTTCTTCTTGTTGAAGTGCGCCTATTTGGCTTTCTTAGGCTGCCAGTGTTGAAATCTGCCTTACCTATACCGCTACGACCTGTGTGTAAAACATAGCCGGGATGAAATTCGTAATAAATATTCAGAACAGTACGTATTCTATCCCCCCACGCCTGACATTATAAACGGCGCGCCGGTTGATGTGCCGGTCTTTGTGCCGTCACAGATGTGGTGTCGTTCGGGTTTTAACGCTACGGCCTGCAGGATTAATCCCTGCAGCTCTTCAGCTGAGGCATTGTTTCTTAGTGCGTCAAAAAGCCCTATTTCGATATTTGAATACAGGCACGGGCGCAGTCTGCCGTCTGCCGTGAGGCGCAGCCTATTGCACAGGGAGCAAAAACGGCAGGTCACGGCGCTTATTATCCCTATGATTCCACTGGCGTGAGATTGAGGCTCAGCAGCGCATTTTACTTTAAAATACCTCGCAGGGCCGTATTTTCTTAACTTCAGAGGGGTGATCTCAAATTCCCGCTCGATTGCGCGTCTTATCTGCTCTGAGCCTATAAAACCCTTCGAAAATAGATGCTCATTGACAACCGTCGGCATCAGCTCTATGAATCTTATCTGAGCGCCCGTGTGCATACCGAAGCGGACAAAATCCACTATCTCGTCGTCATTAACGCCAAGCATTGGCACCATGTTGAGTTTCACCGGCAATAGCCCCGCGCTCTCTGCCGCCCTTATGCCAGCCATAACTTTGCCAAAGTCCCCGCCTTTGGTTATCTGCGCATAACGCTCAGGAATCAACGAGTCAAGGCTTATGTTTACGCGGTCAAGGCCGGCAAGGGCCAGGGGCGTGATTAACTGAGCCAGAAGCTGCCCATTGGTCGTCAGGCTTAATTCCTCAATGCCGCTTATCTGTTTTATCCCCTTAACCAGCTCGTGCAGAGACCTTCTTACTAACGGCTCCCCGCCCGTGAGCCTTATCTTCTTTATGCCAAGGGCCGCGGCTGCCTCGACAAAGCGCACAATTTCTTCATATCGTAAGACAGCATCATGGCTGATTTTGCCATCGGCCTTGCCAGCCGCTGTGCAGCCGCTGGTGTCGGGCATACAGTAGAGGCACCTCAGGTTACACCTGTCTGTGACAGATATGCGTATGTAGTCTATGGAGCGTCCAAAGTTATCTATTAACTGCATCCGTGCCCCTCAGTGCCTTTGATATGAATACAAACGGGTGCTGCCATTAGGTCTTGCTACGTTTATTATGCAATATTTCAGCGATAAACCTCCAGTGCTTTAAAATACTATAGATTGGAGGGCGGGGCGGTCAGTGCTTTTTTACCTCATCTATCAACTCGGATGTAATAATAGAGACGCCTTTTTCTTTGGCCGCCTTTTCTATGGACTTTCTAACCATAGGTCTTAAAAAAAATGGGACAGCTTTCATCCTCTGCCTTGCCGCGTCATCCCACTGTATGTCGGATTTGAAATCATCAGTTCTCACGTTTAGTCTCTCCACGCCTAGTCCGGGTTTATATGAACAGAGTCCATTGACAGCCTTCAGGTGACCTCACGATGTCTTGCAGCGCCCCCATTGGCCGTTGTATTAACACGGCACAATGGGGGGGGACTGGTGTGCTACATATTTCGCAGTACCTTATAGCTCTTTCTCATGGAAAACTGTATATCGTACTTTGAATGAGATATGGACAGGAAGCATGTCTCAAACTGTGACGGCGGGAAGTAGACGCCCTCTTCGAGCATACTTCTGAAGTACTCGGCATAGAGTTTGGTATCTGATTGAGCGGCTGTGGCGTAGTCATAGACATCGTGCTCGGTGAAGTACTGGCAGAACATGCTGCCTATACGGTAGAACTTGATGTCTGCCTTGGAGCGTTTTATTGCGTCCCTGAATCCAACTTCGAGGATTTCAGCCTTAGACTCAAGCAGGTCATAAAACCCCTTTCTTCCAATATTCTTAATCGTTTCGATACCAGCGGCCATTGCCACCGGGTTTCCAGAGAGTGTGCCGGCCTGATAGACCGGGCCCTCCGGGGATATAAGCGACATAATCTCCTGCTTGCCGCCATAAGCGCCTGCCGGCAGCCCTCCGCCGATTATCTTTCCAAGACAGGTCATATCCGGCTTGATGCCATAAAGCTCCTGTGCGCCGCCGACTCCAACCCTGAAGCCGGTTACCACCTCGTCAAAGATCAGCACAATTCCGTGTTTTTCGGTTATTTCCCTCAATCCCTCGAGAAATCCAGGCCTTGGCAGCACAAGCCCCATGTTGGCCGCTATAGGCTCGACAATTATACACGCTATCTCCTTCCAGCTGTCCTTTACAACTGCCTCGACGGCCTTGAGGTCATTAAATGGGACGGTTATGGTTTCCTGTGCGTATGACTGC
>JADFXZ010000086.1:2781-8866 GCA_015233265.1 Nitrospirota bacterium | reverse complement strand
ATGGTCTTATTTCTATGAACACGCTATGATAATATTTCAAATGCGTTTGCCCTGGTTCAACCTTGACATTTCCTGCCCAAGAGTGTTAATTTCCATTGTAATGGCAAAAGATTATAAAGACACGCTGAATCTGCCCGATACGGACTTCCCCATGAAGGCGAATCTTGCCCGTAGGGAGCTGGATTTTCTGGCCTTCTGGAGTGATAACGCGATTAGCGCTAAGATGGAAGATAAAAATAGGGACACAACACCCTATATTCTTCACGACGGCCCGCCATACGCAAACGGACATATTCACATCGGACACGCCCTAAATAAAATCCTCAAGGACATTATCGTCAAATTTCACGCAATGAACGGGCGTTACGCGCCGTATGTGCCGGGTTGGGACTGTCACGGTCTTCCCATCGAACATCAGGCGGATAAAGAGCTGGGGGCAAAGAAAAACTCCGTTACTATAATCGAGAAACGCGCCCACTGCCGCGCCTACGCGCAAAAATTTATAGACATTCAAAGAGACGAATTCATACGGCTCGGCATCTTTGGCAACTGGTCTGACCCATACATCACCATGGACTTCAACTACGAGGCCGACATTGTAGAGGAGTTTTTTAAAATCGTAGAAAATGGTTACGTCTACAGGGGAAAGAAACCCGTACACTGGTGTTGCTCCTGCGTTACGGCACTTGCCGAGGCTGAGGTGGAATACGCCGATAAAACCTCGCCGTCGGTATATGTTAAGTTCAAACTTACTGACGACAGCGCTATTAATTTATTGGGGAGCAAACCCACTAACGATGTTTTTATTGTCATCTGGACAACTACACCGTGGACGCTGCCAGCCAATCTTGCCCTTGCCGTGCATCCCGAAGTTGACTACGCGGTTGTTGACGCTGCTGATACTGCGTATTACATCGTGGCCGCACCACTTCTTGAGCGGCTTGTTGATATAGGAATAAGCGGCTCGGTGGTTAAACAAGTCAAGGGCAATGCAATTGAGGGCATGAAGGCACATCACCCTTTTATAGACAGGCTATCGCAGGTAGTCCTCGGAGATTTTGTCACTATCGAAGATGGTACCGGAGTCGTACACATCGCCCCAGGGCACGGCGAAGACGACTACCGCACTGGAATAAAATACGGTCTTGATATTTACGTCCCCGTTGATGACAGAGGGAAATTTACCGCCCCAGCTGGAGAGAATCTCATGGGGAAATTCGTATTCGACGCAAACGCCGAAATCATTGAGCAATTAAAAAATAATAACGCACTTATTGAGCAGCACAACATCTCTCATTCCTACCCGCACTGCTGGCGGTGTAAGAAACCGGTTATATTTCGTGCCACACAGCAGTGGTTTATCTCGCTGGAATACAATGCTCTTAGACAGCGAACCATCGAGGAGATAGAACAAGTGCAGTGGGTACCGGCCACGGGAAAAGACAGGATTTATGGCATGGTGAGTAACCGTCCAGACTGGTGTGTCTCACGGCAGCGTTCGTGGGGTGTGCCAATTGCCCTGTTGCTGTGTTGTGACTGCGGGCAGGCTGTCACTGACAGGCCAGCGCTCGATAATATTGTGGCGCAATTTCGGCAGCACAGCTCCGATGTATGGTTTACTCTCGATATTGGGCAGCTCCTTCCGAATGGTTATACATGCAAGAAATGCGGCTGTGGAACGTTCACAAAAGAAACAGATATACTGGACGTATGGTTTGATTCAGGCGTGAGTCAGGCCGCTGTGCTGCAGCGGCGCCAATACCTCACATGGCCTGCTGAGATGTACCTCGAAGGAAGCGACCAGCACAGGGGCTGGTTTCAAAGCTCGCTGCTTACCTCGATGGCAACAAAGGGCATGGCGCCCTTTAAGACAGTCCTCACGCACGGCTTTGTCGTTGACGGCAAGGGCAAAAAGATGTCCAAATCCCTCGGCAACGTCATTGCCCCGGAAGACATAATAAAGCAAAACGGCGCAGAGATCCTAAGGCTGTGGGTGGCCTCAGAAGACTATAAATTTGACGTCAGAATATCGAAGGAAATCCTCCAGCGTCTGACCGAGGCCTACAGAAAGATTCGTAACACTTGCCGCTTTCTGCTAGGCAATATACACGGCCTCGATGTTGATTTTCACCCGGGCAATTCGCTTACGGAGCTTGACAGATGGGCTATGAACCGACTGCATCGCATGATTTCAAACGTTACACACTCCTACACTAGTTTTGACTTCCACGAGGTCTTTCACATCCTCTACAACTTTTGTATAGTGGATATGAGTTCATTTTATCTTGATGTAATAAAGGACAGGGTATATACCAGTACCAGGCATTCAGATGAAAGGAAAGCGGCGCAGTGGACAATGAAACAAATCCTTTTAGGAGTCACAGGCCTGATGGCGCCAATCATTTCATTTACGGCTGAGGAGGTCTGGCAGTCCATGAAAACAAATAAAATGATAAACGAAGACAGCGTATTTCTGAGTGCTTTTCCCGCTGCTGATACCAGATATATCGACGATGAGCTGGATATCCGCTTGCGTCATCTCATAAGAGTTAGAGACGTCGTAAATAAGGCGCTTGAGATAAAACGGCAGGACAAACTCATCGGCAACGCACTTGAGGCCAAAGTAACGCTCTATGCTGGTGAAGCACAACATGAATTTCTAAAAAGCTATGAATCTGACCTGCCAACGTTGCTAATCGTATCTCAGGCCAGTCTCTTACCGTTGAACGCCTTAACTGACGCACTCAGACAGTATGCCCATACGGACGATACCCTGCCGGAGCTGTTTATAGTTGTAACACGGGCAGATGGGCACAAGTGCGGACGCTGCTGGAACTTTAGTACCACAGTGGGAAGTTTTCCCGATGAGCCTGAGGTCTGCGGCAGATGTTATGACGTGTTGAGGCAAATGGGGCAGACATGACAGTAAACCCGTTGGCAAAAAAATATTTTGTCATATCGTTTTTTGTCTTCGCGGCTGACCAGATTACGAAATACTTTATTGAGCACAGGCTGCATCTCTATGAATTAATCCCAGTTACCTCGTTTTTTAATATAGTAAGCGCGCGAAACAAGGGGTCGGCCTTCGGGATGTTTCAAAACTGGGGAAATACGCCCTTTATTGTGTTGTCCATTGCGGTGTTTTTAATAATTGCCGGTCTTTTGATATTTGGGACGAAGGACCTCTTTGCACTGTCGTTGATATTGGCAGGGGCGGCCGGGAATATGACCGGCAGGATAACGACAGGCTCAGTAGTGGATTTCCTTGATATTTATGCCGGTAAGTATCATTGGCCAGCGTTTAATGTGGCAGATATGGCCCTGAGCTGCGGCATAGGGTTGATGATAATCAGCCATTTCAGGAAGGGTTGACGCATTCGGCTGAAGGCCTGAGCCGACAATTATGCCCGAGCCGCGAATAATTTACTGTCAATTATTTATCGTGGCGGACCTATTATGGCCTCAATCTTCTCGAAATCGGCACCAAGGACATACGTGCCATTAATGATTAAATATGGCGTGGCGGAAGCCCCCAGTTTATCAGCCAATTCCTTATGGTTTTTGAGGGTTTGTTCAACTTTTTCATCTTTACAAACGGGGGGTTTTACCTTGTCGTGCTTGCCAGACATGACGTCTAAAAAGGCCTGCGGGGGGTTTTGTGAACAGAGAACGAATCTTGCCTTATCCGTTGCGTCAGGATGAATTTGTGGCGCTGGAAGGAAAAAAATGTATCTGGTTACATCCTGCCTCTTACTCATATAGTCTGAGAGCCTTCTGCTGAAAGGGCAATCAGGGTCTTCGAATTCTATTACGGTGTTTTTACCGATGCCTATACGTATGGCATTTTCAGTAGGAATTACTCCGGAGTGTTGTGGCTTAACAGGCTGGTCGGCAGCCGCTAAAACAGTTGATAAGACAATTGCCGATGCAAATAGACAGATAATTAGTTTTCTATACATAGTTAAGAACTCCTCCATCAGAGAGATATTTCAAGCGATGCTCAAACGTCGTAACTGGTACAATAAATGAATGAGACAGGTTTAGTCAATTTTTTTTATAAAATTCCTTCCACGTGAAATATCCGATGCCAATGAGCGCAATACCCGTCTGAAAGGAGACAAGCATATAACGCATAGGGAAAATACCACCTTTCAAAATGGGAATAAGCACCTTTATTCCCATCAGATGAAGCAACACTCCAACGGGAAACACTAAGAAAAACGCGACAAGCCCTCCGGCAAAACCAGTGAGCAGGCCATACAATATAACCTTTATGATTCTCTTATTAAGTGCCGACTCCACGAAGTAACTATAATATTTAACGGCTGAAAAAGTCAATCGCCCAAGTTCTGAAAGCAGACTACGCGCATGACATCATAACCATTAAAGAATCATAACCATTAAAGAAATGAGTCACCGCAGCCCACTCTGAGGATTGCCACAAAAAAAAATGATGCGTTTGCCAAGACAAGATGCGTTTACAGGGTTGACAAATGTGTTTTGAAACTTGTAGTATGAACAGTTGCGCCACTAGCTCAACGGTAGAGCAGCGGACTCTTAATCCGTTGGTTGATGGTTCAAATCCATCGTGGCGCACTTATAAACCCGCTTGGAAAGAAAATATATCACTTATCTCAACAGAAGGTATTTTTAAGATTTCTATAAGGGTGCCTGTCCAATACTGGGGTAAGCTGGAAGAAGTGGACACCACAATAGCGTAAAATATGCAATACTATGGAGGTATTATATGATAAGTCCTAAAGATATACATGATATACTGCATGATATGGCAAGGGAGACTTTAAATTCGCTGTCGGCTGCCATCGAAGGTGCCATTAAGTATCAATCCGCGGAACTCGATAATCTTCTAAAGATGGCCGAGGCTATTGGTTGGACTCAGTTCGACTTACTATATGCCATTAATCAAGCATGGATTGATATAATATTTGGAAACAGGAAAGGCTGACCTTTTAATGACATAGCGAAGCACTCTTAATCTGTTGGTTGAAGCTTTACAAATCCTTCATGGCGTACTAATAAACCCGCATGGAAAGCTGGGAACCCGACTTATCACATCCATCTCTTAGAATCGCTCTTGTCAAAATAGTCAACTTTAAATCATTAGAAATAAAACTTGACAAAATACAGCCTGATAAAAGATACTGATAGTAAGTAAAGGAAGACGCCTTTTAAGGAGAGCAAGTTGGAACTTTCACATATTTCAGCGTTTACGGCCGGAGTATTATCGTTTCTTGCCCCGTGTGTGCTGCCGATTGTGCCCGCGTATCTGTCGTTTATTACCGGGGTTGGGGCAGACGCGGCAGGTACGAAGGCCAAGATTCAGCCATTTAAGTCCCTGATTCCGATATTGTTTTTCATCGGAGGATTTTCTCTTGTGTTTATCATCATGGGGGCAACGGCCACAGCCCTTGGCAGGTTGTTTATGGACTCACAACAGATTATTTCACGGTTTGGCGGCGCGCTTGTGATTTTCTTCGGGCTTCACTTTACAAATCTATTTCTAAGAGATGATTTCTTAAAGATATTCTCAGGAGTCGGGTTTGTCTTTGCATCCGCATTTTGTTTTGAGGTGATTGAGAAGGAGACATTTGTCACTGTGGCAGGGGCATGGGCGCTTATTACAGCGTTATACCTGTTTCAGGTGCACATGCTTTTGTACCGGCAGCTCAAGGCTCAAAAAAGCACGGGGGCAAGCATGTTCAGCGCCTTTATCGTGGGGCTTACGTTTGGAGCGGGATGGAGCCCTTGTATAGGGCCGGTGCTTGGGGCGATTCTTCTGTTGGCGTCGAGACAGGATACCGTTTATCAGGGCATGATATTTCTTGCCTTATTCTCAGCCGGAATGGGGATACCTTTTTTTATCGCAGGGCTGTTCTGGACAGGTTTTATAGGCTTTGTCAGGAAATTCGGCAAGTTCTTTGCAGTTGTGGAATTTACCGGCGGCCTTCTTCTTCTAACGATGGGGCTGTTGTTATTAACCGGTAAACTATCTCTTATTTCATCATGGTGATTAAATGATAATGAATAAAATACTTATCAAAACGGCGGCGGCCATTTTTTTCTT
>JADFXZ010000086.1:498-2742 GCA_015233265.1 Nitrospirota bacterium | reverse complement strand
AGGACGGAGGTAACAGTAGTGGAAGCGGGGCGGTCTCAGGCGGGCCAATTGTCGTATCAACAGGGGCCTCAGGCACTGTTACCACTGGCAATAGCAACGCCTCATCGACCGGTTCTCATTACCAGGCGCAGGACTGCCTCCTGTGTCACAATACGCAGCAGCAATCCTCAAGCAATCTCATCATTGGCGGGACAATGTACAATGCCTCCTCAGTTTCAAATGTCAACGATTTGAACAATTGCTATGTCGATAATCTAAACACTGCCTCACCCACTATCGTCAGGATTCAGTTTTTGGATAACAACACAAACGTTGCGGCTGATTCGATATATTATATGGATACCTCGTCAAGGGGATATAACGCCAAGGGAAATCTCTTCATTTTGGGCAGGATGATGACTAATCTGCTCGGCAGTTACTATATCAGGCTGCTTGACTCAACAGGAACGCAAATCGCCAGAAGTAACCGCATGCACAGGTTCTTACAAATATATAACAGCGCATACCCAAATGACCCCAATAACATGTATTCATGTAACGCCTGCCACATGTCCGTACCATCAAGCGGTGCCCCAGGCCTCATCTATCCAAACATGAGACACAATCAGGGCAAAGACTGCCTCCAGTGCCATAACGCAGACCCGACATCCAGCAAGGCACTCGCAGCAGGCGGCACACTATTTTTGACCGCTACAGATACAAATAACGTATGCGCTTCATACCTCCGCCTGCAACTGACCGACGATAACAATACCCCTGTCTACGACACCGCAAACTTCATGAACGCCGGTATAAGCGGCAGCTACGGAAAGGGAAACTTTTCAATTATGTCCCTGAGCCTGCCTTCCTTAAAGGGCAGTTATTTTATGAATATCCTGACGCCAGAGGGCACGGTCGTTGCCTCAAGTACGCTCAAACACGACTTTACCACAGCGTATAACACAGGGACTCCGGCTGATTTATCAAACAGATATTCGTGTAACGCCTGCCATAGCGCAAATCCACAAAACGACGCACCGGGGCTTTTGTATCCGAACATAAATAGCTGGAAATGTCTGTAACCACTGGTGGGAGGCCAATTATGAAATATTGTTTTGTTATCGCGCTGCTGGCTGTGTTGTCGATGATGCCATTGGCAGCCAACGCCATCCCGATGGAGGGTCAACAGGCAGTTGAGTTCTCACTGCCGGATATCTACGACTCCTCAAAGACGCTTTCTCTGAAGGATTTCAAAGGCAAGGTGGTACTCTTGAACATATGGGCAAGCTGGTGCGACGGCTGTAAGGCGGAGATGCCCGAGTTTATTAACCTGCTGGCAGAGTTCAAGGACAAGCAATTTACGATAGTTGCCATAAGTGTGGATAACTCAAAGGACAAGGCCGTCGATTTCCTTGCGGCACTTGAGCGCTCAGTAAAAAATAAGGTGAATTTCACCGTCCTTTATGACAAGGACAAGACCACTGCCAAGGACTACAAGCCGCGCGGAATGCCAGCCTCTTACCTGCTAGACAAAAACGGCAAAATCGTGAGGATATTCATGGGTTCATTCAATGCCTCAAATATTGCGACACTTAAAACAGCGATAGAAGAGGCTCTGAGGTGAAATCTCTCTCTCCATACAAGTTAATGCCGCAGATTTTTGTAATCTTAATGCTTTTATTAGCAGTGACGGCGTGTTCTGAACACCTTGCCGTGGTAAAGCCGTATGAGCGTGAGCGCCTTGCCTCGCAGAAGATGTTATTTAGCCCGATGGAGGCGGCCTCTGAGTATGAGACGCATGTGTTTTTAATCAGAGAGGCATCTGAAGGCGGAGACAGCGCCTTTCAGGGGGGGTGCGGCTGCAGATAAGAATCAGGCATATTATTGTTATCGCCGCCGTGGTTGTGCTCATATCCTGTGCCATACTGTATGCGGAGGGCCTCAAGGATAAAATCACCATTTCCTATGATTACTACGAAGACAATGGCTACGTCGAGGTTTACTCGCCCGCCATAGCGATATACAAAAAGATCACGGAGAGGTTTTTAATCGGCGTTAAGATGAGTGTCGATGCCGTCACAGCGGCTACCATATCCAGAGGCTCAAGGGTTGGGAAAGTAGACGCGGTCACATCCGCAACCCCGTATAGATTCTTTGACGATATACGCTATGCCCCATCGCTTTTTGGCACATATAACGACGGCGACAACGCCTTCACCCTGGGCGGGTACTATTCTACCGAGCGCGATTACAGGGGGCGGTCAT
>JADFXZ010000086.1:0-466 GCA_015233265.1 Nitrospirota bacterium | reverse complement strand
CGCGCTGGGGATAGGCATTGCCCAGTCGTTCGATAAATGGAAGCCTGGTCTTAACCGGGAACTCCCTCAATACAACAGGGATGAGACGAAATTGGATTTATCAGCCTCGCAAATCCTCTCACAGACATTTACTGCTCAGCTTAATTACTCGTTTATGAAGACAAATGGATTCCTTGCCTCCCCATACGAATATTTAGAGACGGACACGTTTACGCTTTATGAGCGCTATCCCACGAGCCGCAGCGCTAACGCACTGTCCTTAAAGCTGGTTAAACTCATCGACGACCCGACGGCTATCCACTTGTCATACAGATTTTTTACAGACAGCTGGGCAATCACCTCTCATACATTGACTGCGGAACTCTACAGGGCTTTATCGAAAGTCTTTACCATTGGGGCAAGGTACAGACTTTACACGCCGACAAAGGCAGATTTTATGAAACCCCCCCCAGATTACAAAAAGACT
>JADFXZ010000254.1:493-3209 GCA_015233265.1 Nitrospirota bacterium | reverse complement strand
CTCTTAATTTTCATTGGCGGGGGCGAATGTTGGCCATATTCATGTATGTTTCGCGGGAATCAAGGAAAGGAAATTGCTGGTGTGAGTTTCAAATACGTTTGCCCTGGCCTTATATCGCAGAATAGGAAAAATCATCAAGAAACAACCATTTCGCAGGAATGACAGATTAAGTGCACATGAATGCTACTTATTGCATTAGTTTTACTTTAATGCAACAACAATACGAAGATAGTGCGTTCGCCCTGAGAAGGGGGTTGCTTTACCTCAGGCGAGGTGCGCCGCTTCGCGCTTGAACATCTTGAGCAGATTGCTCAAATTCCTGAGCACTAAGTGCCGCGTCTTGTTTATCTTGCAGAGGCTCGCTTGGGGGTTATTCCCCACGCCCGCAGCATTTCTTGAACTTCTTGCCGCTTCCGCATGTACAGGGGTCGTTTCTGCCTGTTTTTCTGCCCTTTCGCACCACCTGTACGCTTTCTTCGTCGCTTCTGTTATAGAACACCTGCTGCTTTTTCGGTGGCGCAACTGCCGCGGCTGCCGTCTCCCCCTCGCCGTGTATCTGTATATGGAACATCCGGCTTAGAAATTCCGACGTTATCCTGTAGGTCATCTCGGCAAACATATCAAACGCCTCTTTCTTATACTCTACCAGCGGGTCCTTCTGCCCGTAGCCCCTGAGTCCTATTCCCTCTTTCAAGTGGTCCATCGCAAGCAAGTGGTCTTTCCACTGCGTGTCAAGTATCTGCAGCAGCGTTACCCTCTCAAGATAGCGTATTACATCGGTCGATGTCTTTCGCTCTTTTTCTTCATAGTGCGCAACCGCCAACTCAGTCAGCCTTTCCCTTATTATATTTAAATTTACGGCCTCACTTAGCGTTTCTTTGAGAAAGTTTCTGGGTATCTCAAACACCCCATACGCAGAGTCCCACAGGGCGTTCATGTCCCAATCCTCTGCATAGGTATCCTCAGGGCAGTGCGCCGCTATCAGGTCTTCCACAGTGTCCTTTATCATATCCGTTACCTTGTCTTTTAATGACTCAGAGCTGAGGATTTCCTTTCTGAACGAGTATATCTCAGTCCTTTGTTTGTTCATCACGTCGTCATACTCAAGCAGGTGTTTTCTGATGTCGAAGTTGTGTGCCTCGACCTTTTTCTGGGCGTTGGCTATCGCCTTGGATACCATAGAATTCTCTATCGGCACGTCCTCTTCCATGCCGAGGCGGCTCATCAGACCGGCTATCTTGTCAGAGCCGAAGATTCTCATGAGATCATCCTCTAACGACAGATAGAACTTTGACGCACCCGGGTCACCTTGTCTTCCTGATCGCCCCCTCAGCTGGTTGTCTATTCGTCTGGCCTCGTGGCGCTCAGTCCCCAGTATGTATAAGCCGCCGGCCTCCAACACCTGCTCTTTTTCATGTACACAGAGCGCTTCGGCGCTGACAAGGGCGTCCTTAAACTGCTCCGGCGTGTAGTCCTTCGTATCGCGAAGCATGTCATGGGCTATACCCTTGGGGTTTCCACCTAAGACGATGTCAGTACCACGTCCCGCCATGTTTGTGGCAATAGTCACTGCGCCATGTCTACCAGCCTGGGCAATTATCTCCGCCTCTTTTTCGTGATATTTGGCGTTTAACACGTTGTGCGGTATTTTTGCCTTATCGAGTTCTCGCGACAACACCTCGGACTTCTCTATGGAAATCGTTCCCACCAAAACGGGCTGGCCCTTTTCGTGGCAACCCCGAATGTCGGCTGTTACGGCATTAAATTTGGCCTGTTCGGTCTTGTATATGGAGTCGGGCTGGTCTGCCCTCGTCATGGGTTTATTCGTCGGGATTACCATTACATCGAGATTGTAAATCTTTCCAAACTCCTCTGCCTCGGTGTCTGCCGTACCGGTCATGCCGGCAAGTTTGTTGTACATCCTGAAGTAGTTCTGAAAGGTTATTGTTGCCAGCGTCTGGTTTTCACTTTCTATTTTCACGCCTTCTTTTGCCTCTATTGCCTGGTGCAGACCATCAGACCAGCGCCGCCCCGGCATCAGACGCCCTGTGAACTCATCTACAATCAGCACCTCTCCATCAGATATAACATAGTCAACATCTCTTTTGTAGAGATTGTGCGCCCTGAGGCCCTGAAGGACGTGATGCACAAGCTCTATATTCACCGGGTCAAAGAGATTATCCACCCCAAGCAGCTTTTCTGCCCGCAGACCGCCATCTTCGGTGAGAATAGCATTTTTCGTCTTTTCATCTATCGTAAAATCCACGTTTATAGTTAATTTGGGGATTATCCGGTTAATGTTGTAATACTTGTCCGTAGATTCCTCAGACGGGCCTGAGATTATCAGAGGCGTTCGCGCCTCGTCAATAAGAATACTGTCAACCTCGTCGACAATGGCATAGTTTAACTGCCGCTGGACATACTCTGCTAAGTCATATTTCATGTTATCTCTGAGATAATCAAAGCCGAATTCATTATTTGTCCCGTATGTGATGTCGGCATGGTAGGCCTCCTGGCGCGTACACGGCCTTAGGTAATCATTCTTGTCGTATTCAGATTTAAACGCCGGGTCATAGAGAAACGAGCTGTCATGCTGAATTACCCCGACACTAAGGCCGAGGAAATGGTAAATCGGCCCCATCCACTGCGTATCCCTTCTGGCCAAATAATCGTTTACCGTTACTACGTGAACGCCGCGCCCACCAATGGCGTTGAG
>JADFXZ010000254.1:0-471 GCA_015233265.1 Nitrospirota bacterium | reverse complement strand
GGGGGTCTTGCCCTCTCCGGTCTTCATCTCGGCGATTGTCCCGCGATGCAACACCATGCCTCCGATGAGCTGCACGTCGAAGTGTCTCATAGAAACCGTGCGGCGCGATACCTCTCTGACTACCGCAAATGCCTCTTTGAGCATATCATCGAGCGTCTGCCCGTTACTGAGGCGCGAGTTAAACTCCGCGGTCTTAGCCCTCAGCTCATTGTCTGTCTTTGCGGCAATGCCAGCTTCGAGGGCGTTGATCTCATCTACGATGGGAAAGAGTTTCTTCAGCTCCCGTTCGTTCTTAGTGCCAAAAATCTTGCTTAAAATCATGTTTATCATTTATTTCATTCCTCTTCAGAGTAATCCTTATTATAGAAAACCACTGATTATACCATAATCCACAGCCTTTGCGGCGTCAGCAAGCGTATTATAATTTATTGACCGCAGAAAAGGCACGACGGCAATCACCGGCGCTGTTGT
>JADFXZ010000253.1 GCA_015233265.1 Nitrospirota bacterium | reverse complement strand
CCCCGCTGTCCTTGTGATTAGTGTTTCATTGAGTTCGTTCTTTGGGGTTATAGGTTATCTTTTTAACATATCATTTTTTGCGGAGAATATAGAAGAGGGGCAGTTTAAACGAAGCCTCGGGGGCAGTACAGATCCGAATAACTATGCGCTGATGATTGCCTTTACGCTGCCGTTTATTAAAGCGCTGGTCGATAAGGCCAAAACGCCAGCTCAGAAGACATTATACATGGGATTGTTGGCTATAAATGTACTTGCGGTTATTTTTTCTTTCTCCAGAGGCGGCGCCCTCATTGCGGCAGGGCTGTTGTTCATGATGTTTGTCAAACACCTGAGAAAGCAAAACGTGCTGCTAGGCGTTGTGCAGGTATTTGCGCTGATACTTGTCATTGTTGTCATGATGGCTGTGCTGCCGGAGAAATATACCGATCATTTTAAGAATATACTCAATCCACAGGCCGATGCCTCCATAGACAGGCGTTCCACATATCTTATAGTTGGGCTTGAGTCGTTTTATAAATATCCAATCCTTGGCACTGGCTTGGGTACATTTAGAGACATTTACGCTGAGTCTTACTATGCCCGCAAGTTTGAAAAAGAAGGTTATACAAATAGGCGTTTTGCACACAATACGTACCTTGAGTATCTGGTTGGAACCGGCCTCATAGGTACACTGATTTTTGCTGCGATTATAGCGCTTGCGGCGAGGAATTATATTGCGGCGAGGAAAAATTTCCTGAAACAGGGAGATCAGGAGGGTGTAACTCAGATTGAGACATACATTTTATCATTTTTGATTCTACTGGTATATTTGTTTATTTACAGTGAACCTTTCCACAAATACCTCCTTCTTTCTATAGGATTGTCGCAGGTGGCGTACAGATTATCTCTACCGGGGAAGAAGTGATTCAGTGGATTTTCGCGGTTTCGATTTTTGCTATCGTCTTGTTCTTTTTCCTTAATCCGTTGTTTGTATATATTGTATATCTGACAACGCCCGTAAAAAGACGTGTATTCAAGGCATACTCCACCTCCGTGTCGTTGATAATCGTCGTTCATAATGGGGAAAAGATAATCGCGGCAAAGCTCGATAATTCACTATCTCTGGATTATGGCACAGATGACTATGAAATCATCGTGGTCTCTGACGGCTCTTATGACAAGACCGATGAGATAGTCAAAGGATATGAAAAAAGGGGCATTCGCTTTATGAGACTTGATGAGCATGTTGGAAAATATGCCGGTGTAAACGCAGGGGCAGAGGCGGCCAAAGGAGAAATCCTTGTCTTTACAGACGCCGATGCTATGGTTGCAAAAGACGCTATCCCCGCCCTAATCCGTAACTTCTCAAGCCCCGACATTGGCGGCGTCTCAGGACGCCGGGTCATCGGCGACAGTGGAAATCTCAAAGACGCCCAGCGCTATTATGTTAACTTCGATACCGCGATTAAACAGCTGGAGAGCCTTTCTGGCAGCATCTCATCGAATGACGGTAAGCTTTTTGCACTGAGGAAATCTCTCTTTACACCAGTTCCTCCCTCAGTTACAGATGACCTGTTTCTTAATCTTGCAGTTGTAAGCCAGGGCTTCAGATTTGTATATGAACATGCCGCCGCGGCCTCGATAAATACACCATCAAGAAATCCTGAGCATGAAATCATACGCCGCAAGAGAATTGTCACTACAAGCCTCAGGGGAATCCAGCTTCATAAGGAGCTGTTAAACCCATTTAAATTTGGTATGTACTCCGTAAATCTCTTTATCAATAAGATTGTGCGGCGGCTCTTGCCGGTATTTTTAATCACCCTGTTTATAAGTTGCCTGATGCTGGTAAAGGTTCACGTATTTTTTGCGGTATTTAGCGCACTTCAGGGGGCATTTTACGCTTCCAACATAATCTATCTGTTCGTACTGTCTAAAATCAAACCAATCAAGCTGATAACGCGCCTGTTTTCAGTGGCCTTTTACTTTACCCTGGGAAACTATGGTACGCTCTTAGGGTTGATAGATTACTTAAGAGGCAAAGAGGTCATCAAGTGGGTACCTATAAAAAATGACTGATAAGCCGTCAGTTCTAATAATTTCCTTATCGAAGCACTTTGGCGGCGCTGAGGTCAGGGTAATCGAGACGGCGGCACTTCTGCAGGGCAAATGCAACTATGCGGTTGTAACTTTGAAAGACACGCCGCTGCAGCATAAACTTCAGGAGCGAGGCCTCAACACCATCCCCCTGTCTGTCAGCAAGGCAAACCCGACAGCGCTGTTGCACATCTACAAGATAATCAAATCCGGCGGATTTAGCGTTGTCGATGCCCATAATCCGCAGTCTCAGCTTTGGGGATTGCTGGCGGCGGTGTTTGCCCGGACTGCGCTGATAATATGCACTGTACACAGCAGTTACGGTCACACAGAGACGGGGATGCGAAAGCTGCTCTATGAGCTGATTCTAAAGTTGAATATGTTGTTTGACGTCTCCTTTTTGTCTGTCTCTGAGGCCGTGAGCATTTATCTTGCCGGACTTGGGGCAAAACAAAGCAGTATAACGCTGACTTGCAACGGTATCTCTATGCCGGATACATCTGAGATTGGCGCTCTAAGGGAAAAACAGAGGGCTGCCTTTGGGTTGACTAAAGATGAGTTTGTCATAATCAGCGTCGGACGCCTTGAGCCGGTAAAGGGTCATATATATTTAGTAGAGGCCGTTGAGGCCCTGCGTAAGGCTGGCAAGGCGGTGAAATGTCTGATTGTTGGACAAGGGCGTGATGTTGATACAATAAAAGGGCGCATCGAGGCACTGGGTGTGACCAACGAGGTGAGGCTGGTTGGATTTCGGTCTGACGTCAATGAGCTGCTACCCATTGCGGATGTGTTTTGTATGCCGTCGCTGTCAGAGGGGCTGCCGTATGCGCTGTTGGAGGCATGTTGCGTTGAGTTTCCTATTGTGGCCTCTGGCGTTGGTGGAATAGCGCATTTTCTGAAGAACATGGACACGGCAATACTGGTGCCGCCGCAAAATGTTCCTGAGCTTGCAGAAGGGATAAGATATGTCATGGAGAGACCTCAGGAGGGTAAGCGGCTTGGCAAGGCCGGCTACGAACTCGTCAAGAGTAAAGTTTCAATAGAATCAATGCGTAAGCTCATGTTAGAGGTGTACGGTTTAACACAATAAACAAATAACCGCTGCCGTATTGGGATGCATTTTACTGGCCGCCTGCGCCTCCAGTGCTCAGG